>NZ_JAKFCQ010000099.1:0-52604 GCF_036676585.1 Robertmurraya sp. | reverse complement strand
GCTCACTGTCCTGTTTTTTTTACATAAACTTTCTCTCTTTAAGGTTTTGTTAAGGTTGATACAACATAATAGGCTCAACAAGAAAAAAAGGAGCCGAATAATGAAAAAAAATAATAGATTTACAAAGTGGATGGCACCATTGGTATGTGCAACCTTGTTATTTGCTTGTAGCAATAGTGAGGAGTCAGTTACTTCAACATCAACTAGTACCTCATCTGGAGTAAATATTGACAAATTAAGTACCATTGGTGATGGAAATATACAAACAGTTGTAAGTGAGCTAGCTACATACAGCGATGATGATCTTTATACAGAGTGGAAAGATGCGGACCCAACGTATATTCAATTGAATGGGGCAACAGCCACCTATGAAGGAGCAGGAGCTGTGGTTGTGTCTGAAAGTACTATTTACATCCGTACGGGTGGGGTCTATGTCCTAAGTGGAACTTTAGATGATGGTCAAATTGTTGTGGAAGCGGAAGATAAAAGTACCGTTCGACTTGTCTTAAATGGAGTAGACATTCATAGCAGTACTTCCGCTCCAATTTATGTGAAGGATGCTGAAAAGACGGTGATATCGTTACCGGAAGGGACAGAGAATACAATTTCTGATGGAACGCAATATGTATACGATGATACAGAAGAAGAGGAACCCAATTCAGCTATTTTTAGTAAAGATAATTTAACCATTAATGGTGATGGTAAGCTTTCTGTAGAGGCGAACTTTAATGATGGAATAATTGGAAAAGATGAACTAAGAATTACAGGCGGCAATATTGTGGTTACGGCTGATGATGATGCGATTGTTGGACGAGACTTAGTAGCTGTTCAAGATGGGAATTTGACACTTACAGCTGGCGGTGATGGAATCAAATCAACAAATGATGAAGATGCTGAAAAAGGAAATATTGCCCTTGAAGGTGGAACATATAACATTGTAGCAGACAATGACGGGATCCAAGCGCAAACTTCCCTGTATGTATTAGATGGAGATTATACCATTGCAACGGGTGGTGGAAGTCCTGAAACAATTGGAATAAATGAGTTTGCTAGTGGAGGACACTCCGATGACTCCACAACTACTACAGAAACAACGAGTGCAAAAGGTCTGAAGGCAACAACGGAGCTTGCAATTGGTGGAGGAACATTTGCGATTGACTCATATGATGATGCCATTCACAGTGGCAATAGTGTTTTATTTGAAGCTGGGGAACTTACAATCGCATCTGGAGATGATGGGATTCACGCCGATTCTTCGGTAGTAACGAAGGGTGGTAATCTTACAATTACAAAGACTTATGAAGGAATCGAAAGTAAAATTGTTGCGATTGCAGGTGGTACGATCGACATTACTTCTGCTGATGATGGACTAAATGTGGGTGGCGGAGCTGACTCCTCAGGAGAGAACATGGTTGAAAGTACTTCAGAGGATCATCTTATTCAGATTACTGGCGGATATGTATCTGTAAATTCACTGGGAGATGGACTGGATTCCAACGGATCATTTGTTATGACGGATGGTACAGTTATTGTGAATGGACCAACGGATGATGGAAATGGTCAAATAGACTATGTTGAGACGTTTGAAATAACGGGAGGAGTATTAGTAGCAGCTGGAAGTACGAAAACACAAACTAGCTCCGAGACGTCTGGACAATATTCAATTATGATGACTTACCCAGTAACACAGGCGGCAGGAACAATTGTTCATCTAGAAGATAGTGAAGGAAACACGATTGCCACATTTGCACCAGAAAAAGATTATCAGTCACTCTATATAAGTTCACCGGACTTAGCGAAAGATTCTAGCTATACCTTATATTCAGGAGGTTCTTCAACAGGAACTGAAACGAATGGTTTATACACTGACAGCGATTATAGCGGTGGAACCATCGTAGTAGATTTTACAATCTCAGATGTGATGACAAGGCTGAATGGGTAAAAAAAGAGGGTGAAGTCACCCTCTTTTTGATTTTTAATTTCTATGAAAAAATGAAACTATTCATACTCTCGAACGTCTATATACTGTATGATCTACTTTTTGAAAGGAAAGGCAGCTATGAAAAGATTTTGGATGTTCATTTGCATGATTCTGATTGCAATTATTATATACTACCAATATATAAAAAAAGAAGATGTCCCATTACCAACCACTCTTCATCCAGTAGTAGAAGAGCGGACAAATCAACTCATTCAAAATATGGCGGATCAGGGAATTACGGTCGTTATTACGGATGGATTCCGCAGTGTGGAGGAACAAAATATACTGTATGAACAGGGTCGTTCGACAGCAGGAAATATTGTTACGTATGCAAAAGGTGGAGAGTCACTTCATAATTTTGGACTTGCAGTGGACTTTGCTCTAAAGACAGAAGCAGGACAGGTCATTTGGGATATGGAGTTTGATGGAAATGGCAATGGATCGGCAGATTGGCTGGAAGTGGTTGAGAAGGCTAAGGAGCTGGGGTTTGAATGGGGAGGAGATTGGAATGGATTCGAAGATTATCCCCATCTACAACTAGATTTTGGACTAAGTCTTAATGAATTGCAAAGAGGTGAAAGACCAACAGAAGAGGCACTGACAGCCTATTAATGAAATGAATCTTACCTGAGTTTATTAAAAGTAATAGAGAATTAGCCGATTACCTCATTTTGGTAGATCGGCTTTTTTTCTCCATATCAATGCCAAAATGCGCATTTATATTTCCTTGGATGATAGTGGTAAAAACATCTTTACTCCTCGTTTGTTAAATGGCAGTATTTTTAAGTCCCCAATCAAATGACTAATGTAACCGCCTAGACAAGCATAGAACACTCCCTCAATTCTAAGTGAGGACTCAAAAAGGGAAGCAATAAAGCCAAAGAAAACCACTCCAATTAATGAATGGGTATAGCTTCGATGCGAAGATACAGATGCTACTATAATATAAATCCCCAATAGAATAACCCAAAGCTCCTCTATAGAAAATCCACCTACAAAAACAGCTATTCCAGTAATGGTTAACATATGTTTTTGCCTAATTAATGATGAGATCAACATGATCATTAAACCGATACCTACTCCTAACCATCTCTCAATCTCAGACTTCTCAAAGAAACTATAGATAACCATCATTATTCCAATGATTAGAGCAGATAGCCGAATTACTTTATGTGAAAGGGTAATTTTTCCACGAAGCTTTCCGTCAATATCCAGGTCTGGGAATAAACCTGAAATTCCTCCCAAACCGACTAACAAAAGTGTTGCAGTCGGTGATGTTTGTAATGAATTTGCAACGACAAATCCTGTTGCTGAACCTACTGCTGCATGCAATGTACCATTCAATTCTTCCACCTCTATAAATCTATTATGTAGTAAATCAAAACACTTTGTATATTCTACTACAAAACATCTGTTCTGTTTAGAAGAAAATTATTATTGGTATCAAATCACTAAGCCTTTCTTTTTGGGAGTGAGTCTTTTAGTATAGAATTTATACATATCACACTAGAAAGAAGAGGGGATGAGAATATGATTACTGTTGAAAATGATTGGTTGAAGGTAGATATAGACAGTCATGGAGCAGAAGTGCGTAAAGTAAAACACAAGAAAAATGGACTAGATTATATGTGGACAGGGGACAACAAATACTGGGGAAGAGTGTCTCCAGTATTGTTTCCGATAGTAGGACGTTTAAAAGATGATCAATATCAAGTCAATGGTCAAACGTATAAGATGTCACAACATGGTTTTTTACGTGACGTTGAATTCAATGTACTAGAGCAGACAGCAACAAATGCTACGTTTATTTTTGAATCTGCTGGACGTTTTAGAGAGGTGTATCCTTATGAGTTTAAAGCGATTATCCGGTATATGCTTGAAGACGACTCATTGATTGTACATTGGGAAATTGTGAATGAAAATGAGAAGGAAATGCATTTTTCTATTGGTGCTCATCCTGCATTTAAGATTCCACTATTAGAAAATGAAACCATTGAGGATTATCGTCTACACTTTACTCCTGCTGAAGATAAGAGTGTGATGGAGTATGAGCTGCAGAACTCTTTGCTTCACTTGAAAGGGAGTCTTAATAATATTGAGACGCTTCCACTAACGAATTCACTGTTTGCGCATGACGCTCTCGTATTCAGCAATATTGACAAGATTACATTGGGATCAAATAAATCCAGTCATGGTGTAGAAGTTATGTTTGAGAATTTTCCGTTTGTTGGAATTTGGTCAAAATATATCGATGAAGATGGAAGTATTGCACCATTTGTATGCATAGAGCCTTGGTACGGGGTGGCCGATACATATGATACATCAGGGAACTTTAGTGAAAAGTTTGGTAATAATATGCTTGAACCAGGAAATACTTTCCACACTGAGTATTCAATGAGATTTAAATAATAAACAATTTAATTTTAGAATGAAAGAACTCTTACTTTTTTAGGAGTTCTTTCATTTTATCTATTACGTTATTTAATCAATAACTTTTTCCGGAGACTTCTTTTTTTGTAAAGATGTCCCCTTCTAAAGACTGATTACAACTTAGATTATAGTAATGTTCTTAGATACAGAGCCAACATTGAAAAACTAATGTCGTAAAGGGGAACTTACTTCAACGATTCCACCCATTATTGGAAATCAGCAAACAAAATTTTTATCCAACCTCAAAGAGTTAAATATTGTAGAATGATTACTATAGAGAGACTTCACGTTTTGGGGGGATTCATTTGACTGCTACGGAACTGGGGAGAGTACTTATCGTAGATGATGAGATATTAATCAGACAGGGGATTAAGCATTATCTTAATTGGGAAAACGAGGGTTTTACAATTGTTGGGGAAGCTTCAAATGGTCAGGAAGCACTTGAATTAATCGAAGCAACAAACCCGCATATTATTGTTACAGATATTGTCATGCCCGTGATGGATGGGGAACAGCTTACGAGAATCGTGAAGCAGAAATTTCCTCAAATTGAGGTAATTGTTTTGAGCAGTTTTGGTGATTTTGAATATGTTCGCTCTACCTTCCAAAGTGGTGTGGTTGATTACATATTAAAGCCAACTCTTGATTCAGAATCACTTTTAAGGGTATTAAAGAATGCCGTGAGTAGAATTCCTTCACTTAATTTAGTGGATCAACAGGTAGAAAACCTTCTTTCTATCGAACAAATATTAAATAAGTTAATTTCAGGTTATATAGTTGAAACTCCGGAATTTAAAAAAATAACCACAGAATTTTCACATAAGCGTTTTTGTTTACTTGGAACCAATCTTAAAATGGGAAAAGCGGAACTATCTAAAGGGATTTTTGAAAAATTAAAATTCGCTCTCCGAGAGCTAAATTACACGGTTCACTTTGAAGATCATGTACTCCTTGTAAATGGAGATGATTTTACGAAACTGATTGAAATTGTTCAGAAACTATCTGAGTCAAAATCTGGGATTGGCTTTGTTTTGACTGAGGAATTTGAGGATATTTCACTATTAGGCAAAATATATAAAGACGAATTATTAATACTATTAAGCTATCGTTATTATTTTTCTAATTACCCGTTACTAAGAAAGAGTGATCTTCCAAATCCTGCACCGAAATGCAAGAATTTTAATTTGGATGGTTTTACTAGTGATTTTAAACGTAAGCATTTTAATTCTGCCTTTGGATATTTACAAGAACATGTGAAAAAATTATCTACTTGTTATACAACCGATGTTCATGAGTATAAGGATTTTTTCGGGAATATCATTTTTAATATCACCATTCTTCTCAGTAATATGGAGTACAATGTGAAGGAATTAGAACAATCTAGGTATTTGTATCTGAAATCGATAGAGGAGTCCCGTTCTGCACAGGAAGCAATCGAGATTTTAGAAGAGTTTATTTACGAGGCAAAACAAGCGATCTTCTCAATTCAACAACAACCGGAAAACGTACATATAAAAAAAATATTGGATTATATTCATGACCACTTTGCAGAACCGTTAACACTCACAGATGTTGCACAGTATTTTCATTTTAACCCTTCTTATCTATCAAGCTATTTCTCCACTCATACGCATGAGGGTTTTAATGAATACCTAAATAAGGTTCGGATCGAGGAAGCGTCAAAGTTTCTCATGCAAGGGACGGAGACTATTTCGGAGATTAGTGTTAAAGTTGGTTATTCTGATCACAGTTATTTTTGCAAAGTATTTAAAAAAATAAAAGGACTGTCACCAAGTCAATTCAGAAGAAAACAATACATGAGATAAGAGCTGGTGGATGATGAGATTAATTCCCGAACGATTCAAACATAATAATTTGTTTATCACCATGTTTATGATTACGGTCTTGATAATTGTAACCGTTTCCGTAACGATTACCTGGACCACCATTCGAATGTCGGAGCAGTTCTTTTTTGATAAGTTTAGCATTACAAACGCGAGAGTGATGAAACAGTTAAATGAGAGTCTCGATAAGTTTAACTACTCTATTGTTATCGCTTCGAATAACCTACAGCAAAGTGTTACCCTTAAAGAAATTTTAACGAAGGAAGACGAATCCAATGTCGAGCGCTTAAGTTCTATTTATACGATGAGTCAACTAATGAAACGGCTTGAACCAAATTTGGATGCATATGAGGTAAGTATTATTGTTACGGGGACAAATGGGATGAGCTATGCAACCGATCGTTCTTATTGGCCCATTCATGACGAAGAGTTAAAAAATAGTTATTTGACTAAGAAAACGTATGACAATCCCAATAAACTTTTTTATCAATATGACTATCGTCCAAACCGGGAGGATGGACGGTATATAGTTGCTACAAAGGCATTATTAGAAAGAACGTCTGGAAATAATTATGGGTCACTCTATTTCGCTATAAAAGAAACAGAGTTTAAAAAGTTTTATTCTAGTTTTACCAGTCCTGGCAATAATGTATTCTTTGTCAATTCTGATGGAATAATTGTTTCTAGCAATCAATCAAAACTAATTGGGCAAAAATCAAACGAGCTGTTAGGTTACGCTACTAAAAGTGGTGAGGATCCCAATGAAGACTATATAATCGGTGACTTTATGGGGAAGGAACAGATTATCTTAATGGAATATATCCCTTCGTTCGATATGTATATGTTTAATATTATTGATAAACAAACGGCATTTGGTAACTTAATCGATACAAACAAAATTTTACTCATTGTGATGGGGATTGTTTTTATTGCCCTTATTATTGTGCTACTCGCCTCTAGAAGATTAACCAATTCCTTATCAAGGATGGTAAAGCAGATTGAAAATACGCCAAAACACGATTTTCACCAATATGTTTCCGTTTCTGGTACTTACGAAACAAGGCAAATCGGGAAAGCCTTTAACTCTATGCTTGATGAACTCCATGAGTATGTTGACCAACTTGTCGTTTCACAAAAACACCGGCGGAATGCAGAACTAGCCGCATTGCAGCAACAAATAAATCCACATTTCTTATATAATACATTAACATCAATCAAGATGATGGCAAACCATGGAAGTAAAGAAGAAACGGAGTCAATGATTAATGCGTTGATTTCTTTATTACAAAACACCATAGGTAATGTTAATGAGACCGTTACAGTAAAACAAGAAATCGACAATCTAAGAAACTATGTATTAATTAATCAAAAGCGATATGGAAATCGGATAAAAGTAAACTTCTTTGTTTCAGGGGATTGTGAGGAGCACAAAATTCCAAAGCTAATCCTACAGCCTTTTATGGAGAATTCCTTTTTTCATGCATTCAACCATAAGCCAGAGGGGTTTATTCATGTTCTTATCTGGAAGGAAGGAAATTTATTGATTTGTGAGGTTGTAGATAATGGAGATGGTATGGAGGTCTCAGCAGACAGTCATCTACCTCCTTCTAATCGCAAGCAAGAGTTTTTTTCAGGTATTGGTGTCAGAAATGTAGATGAACGTATTCAACTTATCTACGGAGACTTGTATGGGGTGCAAATCTCAAGTGAGTTAGGGGAAGGGACAAAGGTACGAATAACGCTTCCGTTATAAAAAAAATCATATAATCTAAAAAAAATACAATATTTTAAAAATGAAAGCGTATTCAATAACTGAAAAATTTACTAATACTTAAAAATATCGTCCTAACGGTTAGCCTTATTGGGGTGCTACCATAATACTTGTAAGCGAGAGAGCGCTTACAAGAGAAAATACAATGGGGGGCAAATCGATGAAAAAAGTTCTTGCACTATTTTTAGTTAGTATTTTATTTTTGGCTGCTTGTTCTTCAGGTTCTTCCAAGGACACTTCCGGAGAGGCAAAGGATTCAAATGAAATAACTGTATGGGCGTGGGATCCAAATTTTAATATTAAAGCTATGAATCTTGCAAAGGATGCATACGCAAGTGAAAATTCGGATTTAGAGATTAAGATCATTGAAAATGCACAGGATGACATTATTCAAAAGTTGAATACTAGTTTAAGTTCTGGAACAACAAAAGGATTACCCAATATTGTTTTAATTGAAGATTATCGTGCACAAAGCTTCCTTCAAGCTTATCCTGATATGTTTCATGAATTAACAGGTGCTTTTAATGCAGATGATTTTGCACAGTATAAGATCGCACCTACAAGTGTTGATGGTAAAAATTATGGTCTTCCGTTTGATACAGGTGTATCAGGGCTATATGTTCGAACAGATTATCTAGAGCAGGCTGGATATACAATAGAAGATTTACAAAATATTGATTGGAAGCAATATATTGAAATTGGTAAGAAAGTGAAAGAAGCTACAGGGAAACATATGCTTACACAAGATCCTAATGACCTTGGTCTCATTCGTATGATGATTCAGTCTGCTGGTTCTTGGTATATGAAGGAAGATGGAAAGACTCCTAATCTAGCTGGAAATGAAGCACTTAAAGTAGCGTTTGAAACGTATAAAGAGATTTTAGATGCCGATTTAGTTAAACCGATTTCTGACTGGAGCCAGTTTTTAGCTGGATTTAATAGCGGTGATGTTGCTACTGTTCCAACGGGCAACTGGATTACTCCTTCGATAAAGGCCGAAGCTTCACAGGCTGGTAAGTGGGCAGTTGTTGCGCATCCGAGACTTCCGGGAGTACAGGAATCAGTGAACGCATCTAACTTGGGAGGAAGTTCATGGTATGTTCTAAATGTGCCAGGTAAAGAGGATGCTGCTGATTTCCTAGCAAAAACATTTGGATCAAACGTAGATTTCTATCAAACCATCAATAAAGAAATTGGTGCGATCGGTACGTTTAAGCCAGCAGCTGACGGTGAGGCTTATCAAGCAGGAGATGAATTCTTCGGAGGTCAAAAAATTATAGCAGATTTTGCAGCATGGACGGAGCAGATACCTCAAATCAACTATGGTTTGCACACCTATGCGATCGAAGATATCTTAGCAGTGGAAGCGCAAAACTATATAAAAGGAAAAGACCTTGATAAAGTACTAGAAGATGCTCAAAAACAAGCGGAAGCGCAAGTGAAATAATCTAGTCTTCATAAAAATAGCCTCGGAAACTCGGCGGCTTCTCCTATTCAGTTTTTGACTGGATCTGATCAATGAGGGGAACTACTTGTTCCGGGGCTAGTTCTATTTATTAAGGTGAGGAGTTGAAAAGTGTGATCACAGTAAAAACAAAGCAAAATTTCCAACCCATGCATTCTACCCGTAGCCTTCGCATTAAAAATACGGCTATTGGCTGGTCCTTTATTGCGCTTGCAACGGTTTTAATATGTTTGTTTTATTTTTATCCGATGGTGCAAGCATTAATTATGTCGATGCAATCCGGGACTGGAACCAATTTAACTTTTGTTGGATTAGATAATTATGCGCGCTTATTGCAGGACCCAACATTTTTAACAACAGTAAAAAATACGGTTATTTATTTGATCATTCAAGTACCTATTATGATTATTCTCGCTCTGTTTATCTCCGTGTTGTTAAATGATAAAACATTAAAGCTAAAGGGCGTCTTTCGTACAGCGATATTTCTTCCGTGTGTCACATCATTGGTTGCCTATTCGGTTATATTCAAATATTTGTTTGGACAAGAAGGAATTATTAATATTTTTTTATTGAAGTTATCGATTATATCAGAGCCGATTCAATGGCTTACAGATCCTTTCTGGGCAAAGATGGCCATTATTGTTGCCATTACCTGGAGATGGACTGGATACAATATGATCTTTTACCTATCTGCATTGCAAAACATTGATCACTCGATATACGAAGCAGCAAAAATAGATGGTGCTTCACCGTTTCAAATATTTTTTAAGATTACGATACCTTTATTAAAGCCCATTATTTTATTCACTTCTATTACTTCAACAATTGGAACACTTCAATTGTTTGATGAAGTCATGAATATTACACAAGGTGGACCGGGAAATGCGACCATGACGATTTCTCAGTATATTTACAATCTGTCATTTAAATATACCCCTGACTTTGGTTATGCAGCGACAGTTTCATACGCGATCGTCATCATGATTGTGATCTTCTCAATTATCCAGTTTAAAGTGGCAGGTGATAAAAATGCTTAAAAGAGTATTCAGTTATGGATTTCTTACAGTTGCGGCAATTATCTCGTTCTTTCCCTTTTTATGGATGATTATCAGCTCAACTAATAAATCAGTTGATGTTACGAAGGGGCGGCTATTACCGGGGAGTCATTTTTTGGAGAACTTAAACAATCTATTGGAGACGGTTGATTTGGTGCCAGCTTTAATAAATTCAGCAAAAATCTCCATTACAACTACTATTCTTTCATTATTGATAGCATCACTAGCAGGCTATGGCTTTGAAATTTATCAAAGTAAAGCCAAAGATATGGTATTTAATTTCTTATTGTTATCCATGATGATCCCTTTTGCCGCGTTAATGGTACCGTTGTTTAGGATGTTTGGATCGATTTCGCAGACATTGCCTTTTATTGGGATCGATACCTTTGCAGCTGTCATCTTACCGACAGTAACCACTGCGTTTCTTATCTTTTTCTTTCGACAAAGTACGAAGATGTTTCCTAAAGATATCCTGGAAGCAGGGAGAATTGATGGTTTAACCGAGCTTGGCTGCTTCTTTAGAATCTATGTTCCGACAATGAAAACAACCTATTCTGCCGCTGCAATTATTACATTTATGGCTAGCTGGAATAGCTACTTGTGGCCGTTAGTTGTTCTGCAATCACCTGAAAATCAAACCATACCCTTACTAATATCCGTTCTTGGATCAAGCTACTCCCCAGACTTCGGGGTGATCATGACCGCGATAGTTATTGCTACATTACCCGCTGCATTCATCTTCTTTATCATGCAAAAGCAGTTCGTTGCGGGAATGATGGGGTCTGTGAAATAGTTTAGTATGAAGTTACAAAATTTAACTAAAAGGTGTGAAAAAATGAAAACGAATAATCCAACAATTAATTGGCTTACTGATGTAAATGTATTCGCTGTCAATCGCCTTCCAGCACACTCTGACCATCATTATTACGAAACAATGGAGGAAGCAAAAAACTCTGAAGCTATGAATATGCGGAAAAGTCTGAATGGAGAATGGAAATTTAGTTATTCCGTCAACCCTGATAACCGCCCGGAACATTTTTATAAACTCGATTTTAATTGTTCTGGATGGGGGGATATTTCAGTTCCTGGCCATATTCAGCTCCAAGGGTATGGTCAGCCACAATATGTGAATACGATGTACCCTTGGGACGGCCATAATGACATTCGGCCACCAGAAATCCCAACCGATCATAATCCTGTTGGGAGCTATATTAAATCTTTTACTATTCCTGAACATATGAAAAAGAAGCCGGTATATATATCCTTTCAAGGTGTAGAGTCCGCTTTTTATGTTTGGTTGAATGGAGAGTTTGTCGGTTATAGTGAAGACTCGTTTACCCCGGCGGAGTTCGAGCTTACTTCTTATGTAACAGATGGGGAAAATAAGCTAGCAGTTGAGGTGTATCAAAGAAGTACAGGAAGTTGGTTGGAAGATCAGGACTTTTGGCGATTCTCAGGTATCTTCCGTGATGTGTATTTGTACACGGTACCGGAAATACATGTTGTTGATTTACACCTTAAACCGGAATTGGATTCTACTTTCACAAAAGGTACATTGTCGGCCGATTTAAAGCTTCAAGGGCTATCTGCTTCAAAAATTTTAGCTGAGTTAGTTAATAGTAACGGAGACCTTGTCTCTTCAACAAATGGAAAAGTGAACGACGGCAAATGGTCCATTTCAATGTCACTTGATAAGCCCGAGCTTTGGAGTGCCGAAAGTCCATATTTGTATCAATTATATATTCAGCTTTTTAACGAGGAAGGTCAATTGGTCGAGGTTGTGCCGCAAAAGTTTGGGTTTAGAAGATTTGAACTCTTGAATAAAGTGATGTGCCTAAATGGAGAGCGAATCGTGTTTAAGGGGGTAAACCGTCATGAATTCAATCCCCGCCGTGGACGTGCGATTACCAAAGAAGATATGATCTGGGATATTCAAACATTAAAGCAAAATAATATTAATGCGGTCCGTACGTCTCATTATCCGAATCAAAGCTATTGGTACGAATTATGTGACGAATATGGAGTGTATGTGATTGACGAAATGAATCTTGAAACACACGGTTCTTGGCAAAAGATGGGGGCGGTCGAACCTTCTTGGAATATACCTGGGAATAAACTAGAATGGCAAGATATTGTTATGGATCGAGCGATTTCAATGGTCGAACGGGATAAAAATCATCCTTCCATTCTTATCTGGTCGTGTGGAAATGAGTCTTATGCTGGGGAGGTCATTCTAAACGTATCTAATTATTTCAGAGAGGTAGATCCAAGTCGTCTCGTTCATTATGAAGGAGTGTTCCATAACCGTGATTATAATGATACTAGTGATATGGAAAGCCGGATGTACGCAAAGCCAGCGGATATTGAAAAATACTTAATGGAAAATCCAGAGAAGCCATATATTAGCTGTGAGTATATGCATGCAATGGGAAATTCGCTTGGTGGAATGTACAAATACACAGAATTAGAACAAAAATATCCCATGTACCAAGGTGGATTTATTTGGGACTATATTGATCAATCCATGTATAAAAAAGACCGTTATGGTCGAGAGTACCTAGCCTACGGTGGTGATTTCGGGGATCGTCCGACCGATTATGGGTTTTGTACGAATGGGATTGTCTATGCCAATCGAGAACTCTCTCCTAAAATGCAGGAAGTGAAATATTTATATCAAAACGTTAAGCTGATCCCAACTGAAGCAGATGTAATGATTAAGAATGAGAGCCTTTTCTCAAATACAAAAAATTATGTGGTTGAGTATGCCTTGTTTTTAGAAGGGAGGGAGTTGTACAGAAATACACTAGTAACTGATGTGGAACCTCAAAGCGAAAGAAGCTTCGAATTTCAATGGCCCGTAGACATTCAAAAAACGAATGGCGAATATTGCGTTCAGGTTTCATTAAAACTAAAAGAAAGCACGATTTGGGCAGAAGCGGGATATGAAATTGCCTTTGGACAGTTTGTCTACCAAGTTGGTTCAAAGGAAATGGCCTATGGTGACGGAGAACTGCGTGTGGTTCATGGTGATGTGAATATTGGCGTACACGGAAAAGATTTCACTGTGATGTTCTCCAAGCAGGTGGGAAGTTTAATCTCATTAAATTATGCAGGAAAAGAATTGATTGCTCTTCCTCCAGAACCATTATTCTGGAGAGCAACGACGGATAATGATCGAGGTTTTTCACAAAGCTTTCATTCCGGGATTTGGTACGCGGCGAGTTTAGCTAGGAAATGCGTAGATGTTAATATAGAAGAAAGTGAGAATCAAGTAAAGGTATCTTTTACGTATCAATTCTCAATCAATAGTGAATTAGAAGTGAAAATAGCTTACACTGTATTCCCTAATGGATGTGTTCGAGTGAATTCAACTTACAAAGGGGCGGAGAACTTGCCGCAGCTGCCGATCTTTGGCGTTACTTTTAAAATACCGGCTGATTACAACCAATTAGAGTGGTATGCGATGGGTCCAGAAGAAAATTATTCTGACCGTGCGATGGGAGCGAAACTCGGCATCTTCAAAAATCAGGTAACTGACAATCTATCAAGTTATTTAATGCCGCAAGAGTCCGGAAATCGTACAGGAGTCCGGTGTGTTAATGTGACAAACCTAAATGGCCACGGATTAAAAATTTCTTCTGTGGAGCAACCAGTGGAATGTAATTTCTCCCCGTATACAGCGTTTGAGCTTGAGAATGCGAAGCATATTTATGAACTTCCCAATATCCATTATACAGTTGTCACCGTTGCTGGAAGACAAATGGGTGTTGGTGGTGACGACAGCTGGGGAGCGCCTGTTCATGAAGAACATCTCATCAAGGCAGATAAAGACATGGAATTTGAGTTTATGATTGAAAGAATCTGAGTGCGTGAGAAGAGTCCCATAAAAGGGGCTCTTTTCATTTTATAGGGAAGATTATGTATACTGCTCTCAAGGTTCAAGTTTTATTAAGTAAAAACCCAATTGTCGTTCAAATAAGGGATTTTTATAGTATCTTTATTATATGGATAGGAAGAATCAGAATAAATATTTCATACTTTAAGACGGAGGATTTTCACGTGAATCACCACCAACTTGATGAGTACTTGCGTATATATAATGAAGTGGAAGAAATGCAAAAAAAGACGAAGAAAAATATTAATGATATTTCAAATCATGACTGGGTTCATCTGAGCGGTGGTGAAATACCTAGGTTACCAGATGATTTCTTTTTTGATAAAGGGCCAATCGTTATTAGCAAGCATAATCGATTTGCTGATATGCCTCTTCATCTTCATTCCTTTATTGAGTTAAACTATGTTTATTCAGGAACATGTAAACAGATTGTAAATGGGGAAGAACTTGTCCTTCAAGAAGGACAAGTATCGATACTAGATGTGGATGTGCCTCATAGTATCCCTGCTCTTGGTGAAAATGATATTTTAATTAATATCATTATGAAAAAAGAAACATTCTCCACTTCTTTTTTAAGCCAGATGGGAAATACGGGAATTGTGTCTAACTTTCTAGCCAATGCCATGTCAGAAAATCAAAAGCATGACCATTATATACTTTTCCACTCACAGGAAAATGAAAACTTACAATACATTATCAAAAATATAATGTGTGAGTTTTTTGATGAGAGAGAATACTCATTGGAATTAGTAAAGTTTTACATACCTGTCATGTTTACGGAGTTAATGCGAGTATTTCAGTATGATAAAAATTTTGAACTAAATCGATTGTCAGGAAAAGCTTCGATTATCGAAGTGTTACACTATATTGAACTTCATTATAATGAATGTAGCCTGACTTCACTTGCAAGCAAATTCAATTTTAATTCCAATTACTTAGGAAATATGTTAAAAGAACGCACTGGTATGACCTTTTTAGAGCTTGTTCAAATGCAAAGGATGATACGTGCTTCCATCTTATTGAAGAATACAACAAAAGGTATCGATGATATTGCGTTTGAAATAGGATATGAGAGCAGTAGCTTTTTTCATAAAAAATTCAAACAGCATTTTGGTTGTACACCAAGTCAATTCCGAAAAAGAAAGTAGTTTATAACTAAATAAATCATTTATCAAAGCGTTCCTTAACCTGTAAAAGGAGCGCTTTTTACTGTAATCCGTTAATTGTATACGTATTCAGAAAGCGGTTTAATAGAGACATGAACTAGTTCAGAAACAGATACCACAAAACAATAGAAAGTTTTCTGGTTGTAGGAGGACTTATGAAGCAAGAAAATAATCTTTTCTCAAAACTAATAGAAAATCCATTTTATCTTGGTGATAAAGATATAGTGTGGGTAAAAGAAACGCTAGATGATATGACATTGGAAGAAAAAATTGGCCAGCTATTTTGTCCAATTGGCATGAGCAATGATGAGGAGAATCTAAAAAATAACCTCCTTGCTAAACATATTGGAGGGATTATGTATCGCCCTGGACAGAGTGAGGATATGCAAAATACTCATAGATTCTTGCAAACGAACTCCAAGATCCCTCTTCTGATCTCAGCAAACCTTGAAGCGGGTGGAGATGGTATTGCGTCTGATGGAACAGCCTTTGGAAAACAAATGCAAGTCGCAGCAACGAATGAAACAGAACAGGCTTATAGGTTAGGAAAGATTTCTTTGAGTGAGGGAGCAGCAACCGGTTGTAATTGGTCTTTTGCTCCAGTAGTTGATATAGATTTAAATTTTAAGAACCCAATCACAAATGTAAGAACCTATGGAGACAATGCCGATCGAGTACTCGAAATGTCAAAGGAGTATTTACGAGCTGCGAAAGAAGAAAATGTAGCTGTTTCTATTAAACATTTTCCAGGTGATGGAGTAGACGAGAGAGATCAACATCTAGTAACATCCGTTAATACCCAATCATGTGAAGAGTGGGATGAATCCTTTGGAAGGGTGTATAAGGGTCTTATTGATGAAGGCGCTTTAACGGTTATGGCAGGACATATTGCCATGCCCGCCTACCAGAAGCATTTTAATAAGGACTTTCCTAATCGAGTAGTTCCAGCTACTTTATCTCCAGAACTTCTGGTGAATTTATTAAGAGAACAACTAGGATTTAACGGTATGATTGTAACAGATGCCACTCCAATGGTAGGTTTTAGTTCTGCGATGGCGAGAGAAAAGTCCGTGCCAACAGCTATTGCAAGCGGATGTGATATGTTTTTATTTAATAATGATTTTCAAGAAGATTATGAGTTTATGATGAAAGGTTACAAAGAAGGGATTTTGACAGAGGAACGATTGAATGAAGCTGTTACTCGAATACTCGCTACGAAAGCTGCGTTGCGTTTACATGACAAACAGGTTTCGAACACTCTTGTTCCTGAGCCTTCAGCCTTAGAAATCATTGGGTGTGAGAAGCATGTAAGTTGGGCAAAAGAATGTGCTGATAAAGGGATTACTCTTGTGAAGGATACTCAATCCTTACTCCCAATAAATCTTTTAAAACATAAAAGAATCTTGTTGCAAATTTTAGGCGATTTCCCTTCTAATGATAGAGTACACAATCATGTAAAAAAGCGCCTTGAAATGGAGGGCTTTGAGGTAACGGAATACGTTCGAGAGGATTTTGGGAAACCGTTAGACAATGTAAAAAGGTTAAAAGATAAGTACGATTTGGTCTTATATATCGGAAATGTTGAAAATGCAAGTAATAAGACGGTATCCCGGATCAACTGGTGTACATTCTTTGGTTTAGGAAATAACATTCCATGGTTTGTTGAAGAAGTTCCCACATTATTTATTAGTTTGGCGAATCCTTATCACCTATTAGATGTACCAATGGTCAAAACGTTTATCAACGGATATTCTAATAATCAATACGTGATTGAGAGTGCAATTGATAAAATTCTTGGAAGAAGCGAGTTTAAAGGCATCAGTCCAATTAACCCGTTTTGCGGTAGAGAAGATACAGCTTATTGATGGGGGAAAAAGGACATGAAATATCAAGCGATTATTTTTGATTTAGATGGTGTGATTTGCAGTACGGACCAATATCATTTTAAAGCATGGAAAACAATAGCTGATCAGTTATCCATACATTTCGATGAAGAGATCAATAATCGATTAAGAGGCGTAAGCCGTATGGAGAGTTTGTCCATTATATTAGAAAACTATAATGGACAGCTTACTGATCTGCAAAAAAATCAATATGCACATGAGAAGAATCTGATTTACCGTCGCTTACTTAATAATCTTAGTGAGACAGATGCTAGCATTGAAGTAAGAGAAACGTTACATGCCTTAAGGAGTAAAGGGTTAAAACTTTCAATAGGCTCGTCTAGCAAAAATGCTAAATTTATTCTTGAAAAGCTAGGACTTGAAGATTTCTTTGATGCGATTGCTGATGGAAATGATATTAAGGAATCAAAGCCAAATCCCGAAGTATTCTTAAAGGCTAGTGAACTTTTATCGGTTGATCCCCGTGTTTGCTTAGTGATAGAAGATTCGGTCGCTGGAATTGAAGCTGCTAGTGCTTCAAAGATGGATAGTGTTGCTATTGGCGATGCGGTAAAAAGTAATCTTGCAACTTATAATATTAATCAGTTTTCTCAAATCATAGAGCTTATATAGAAGGGTCATGTTGGTCTTTCTTATACAAAAGATTGGAAGCGTATTCGCAAACGTTTACTTATACAGAGAGTTAGGAAGAGGTGTAGGGTATGCAAACAGAAACAATAGAATATAGTCAAAACATTGAATCAACTGGAAGCAATCAGAAACTGAAATTTAAGGAAAAATTTTCTTATGGACTAGGTAATTTAAGTGCGAATTTACTAATTACAACAGCCAATACATTCATTACTTTTTATTATACGGAAGTAGCTGGAATAGCGATTGCAATCGTAGGGACATTGTTACTTTTTGCACGTATCTTTGATGGTGCATCTGACTTAGTTATGGGTGTTGTTGTAGATAAAACCAGAACGAAGCATGGAAAGGGTAGACCATGGCTTTTATGGTTAGCTATACCGTATGGACTTGCCATCATACTACTCTTTAGTTCTCCGGATTTTAGTATGACCGGTAAGATCATCTATGCCTTTGTTACGTATGTACTAGCAGTTGGGGTTATTTATACAGCTATATCCGTTCCTTATAACTCTATGACAGCTTTAATTACACAAAATCAAAGTGACCGAGCTGAGCTAAGTGGATTTCGAACGATGCTAGGATTTACTGGTGCAATGGCTCTTACAATGGGGACCATGCCAATTGTAAACTTCTTTGGTGGAGGACAAAAAGGATGGACCATGACTTCCATTATTTTTGCAGTTGTTGGTATTGCTTTGTATCTTATCTGTTTTAAAAACACGACAGAAAGAGTAGTTCCTCCTGTTGAAAGTAAAACAGCAAAAGGTAATGTAAAAACATCCATCGTATCCCTTCTGAAAAACAAATACTGGATAATGGTTATGTCGGTGATGTTTATTGGTTTTATTAACTCTGGTTTAGGTGGAATCAACGTTTATTATGCACAATATATTCTTGGAAATCCAACTTATGTAGGGATCATTGGTTTAGCATCCTTCTTACCAATTATTTTAGGAACTTTTATCGTATCTCCTATTATCGGTAAGTTTGGGAAAAGAAATATGACTATTTACGGAACCATTCTTTCCATAATTGGTAGCTTAATTATTGCCATTAATCCTAGCAGCTTTCTGTTCGTAGTAACTGGTCTTGTAGTAAGGGGACTAGGGCTGGCACCATTGTTAGTAGCGTCCTTTGCCATGCTTGGAGATACAATTGAGTATGGAGAGTGGAAAACGGGTATCCGTTCAGAAGGGCTTGCTTTCAGTGCAGGAACTTTTGGTGAAAAAGTAGGAACAGGTGTAGGTGGTGCCTTAATAGGAGTAATTCTAGGAGCTGCCGGATATATTGGTGGCCAAGCAGAACAAGGTGCTGGCGTATTAAACTCGATTCAATTTGTATTCACTTATTTACCAATCCTTTTTAGCATTATTACTCTAATCATTTTGTATTTCTATAAACTAGACAAAGAATATCCTTCTATTTTAAAAGAATTAAATGAGCGTAAAAGGACTATATAAATAAAGAGATAAGCGATAGGCCCTTCAAACTTTGTGAAGGGCCCACCGTTTCATCTAGAGGAGAATCTAAATGCGAATTACCAAACTAAGAACCAATCATATCAACAATCCGTTAGGTTTTGAATTGACTAGACTTAGTCTATCTTGGATCACAGAGACCAGTCACTCTAAATATCAGGAAGCAGCCCAGGTTTTTATTGCTCTTGATGAAGATTTTGATCAAATCGTTTACGACAGTGGAAAGAGACAGGACATAAACAGTTTAGCATTTTCCCCTGAGATGAAGCTGAAGCCTCGCACACGATATTATTGGAAGGTAATGGTATGGGGTGACCAAGGTGATGCATCAACAAGTGAAGTAGCATGGTTTGAAACCGCAAAAATGGAGGAAGAGTGGCGAGGGCAATGGATGGCTTCAAGTTTGGATAAGGAGATTCATCCGTTATTCAGAAAAATCTTTACTCTGCCGGAAGATATTGTTTCTGCTCGAGCATATGTATGTGGTTTAGGAATCTATGAGCTTATGATCAACGGTCAAAGAATAGGAGAAGAGTATTTTACTCCTGGCTATAATTCTTATGATTTCTGGCTGCAGTATCAAACGTATGACATAACAAGTCAATTAAAAAGTGGGGACAACGCCATTGGGTTGATGTTAGGTAATGGCTGGTATAAGGGCCGCTTTGGTTTTGATGGAGGCTATCATAAGCTTTATGGCAATCAATTTGCTTTCATAGCAGAGGTTGTTGCAACAAAAAAAGACGGTTCTACCATCGTAATTGGATCAGATCCTGAATGGAAGTGTGCTCCTTCTCCCATTATTTTTAGTGGTATATACGATGGAGAAGTTTATGATGCGAATAAGGAAATTAGTGATTGGAGTCTTCCTACTTTTGATGATACGGAATGGACAAATGTCATACCTGCACACGTTAAAACGGAGAGACTTCAAGCCCGCCTAAGCCTACCTGTGAAAATTATGGAGGAAAGAACACCGATTGACATTATTAAAACACCGGCAGATGAAACGGTTTTGGATTTCGGTCAGAATATGACAGGCTGGGTTCGTTTTAAAACATCTGCAACGAGAGGACAAAAGCTGAAGCTCCAACATGGGGAGATTCTTCAAGACGGATGCTTTTATAATGAAAATCTTCGTACGGCTAAAGCGGAATACATCTATATTTCAGATGGTAATGTAAGAGAAGTACAGCCTAACTTCACCTTTTATGGTTTTCGCTATGTAAAACTTACAGGGTTTGAGGGAGAAATTGATCCTAAGGATTTTACTGGTTGTGTCATATACAGTGAACTAGAAGAAACAGGTTCCATTAAAACCTCCAATCCAGATGTCAATCGTCTATTTTTAAATGCAATGTGGGGACAAAAGGGGAATTTCCTTGATGTACCAACGGATTGTCCTCAACGAGATGAACGAATGGGATGGACCGGAGATGCTCAAATCTTTGCTTCCACGGCTTGCTTTAATATGTATTCTCCAGCCTTTTACACGAAATATCTTCAAGATCTAAGAGAAGAGCAGATCCGAATTAGCGGCTCCGTTCCATTTATTGTACCTACTCTAAAGCCAGAAAATGATCCAGGATTTGTGACAGGTAATGGCTCAGCTGCTTGGGGGGATGCAGCAACAATTATTCCTTGGACGCTTTATTTGCATTACGGTGATAAAGAATTGTTAAAGCAACACCTGAACACGATGAAGGATTGGGTGGATTATATCAAAAGAAAAGATGATGAATCGGGTGGAACTAGACTTTGGAAAACGGGTTTTCACTTTGCAGATTGGTTAGCGCTTGATGGCAAAGAGCCAGGAGGTGTGATCGGGGGAACCGATCCTTACTTTGTTGCATCAGCTTATTATTGTTATTCTGCTAGATTAGTAGCGAAAGCAGCAACGGTATTAGAAAAAGAGGAATTGGCTAAGGAATACTCAAACCTTTCTGAAGAAGTAAAAGCTGCAATTCTCCATGAATATTTCACTCCGTCAGGTAGAAGTGCCATTAATACACAAACGGCGATGATTGTCGCTTTGTATATGGATTTAGTACCAGAGCATTACCGTAGTCGTATTATAGAGGACTTAAAACAAAAGCTTCGAGACGATAACATGCATCTAACTACTGGATTTGTCGGAACACCTTATTTTTGTCATGCTTTATCGGAAAATGGGGCGAAGGAAGAAGCTTATACATTGCTGCTGAACGATGACTACCCTAGCTGGCTGTATGCAGTAAAGATGGGAGCAACTACGATCTGGGAGCGTTGGAACTCCGTTTTACCTGATGGAAAAATTAGTGGAACAGATATGAATTCACTAAATCACTACGCATATGGCTCTATAGCGGAGTGGATGTATCGCTATATGTGCGGGATTAACCCGGTAGAAGCTGCACCTGGATTTAAAAAATTCAAACTTGCCCCTCAGCCTTATGGAAAGCTGACTTATGTGAAAGCAAGCTTTCATTCTGCTTCAGGTCTGATTGAAAGCTCCTGGGAGATAAAAGAGGATGGTGTTTTATCGTTTGTTTTCAACGTGCCGTTTAATACAACAGCTGAATTAACTTTACCAGATGCTGATGTAAATATGGTTAAAGTAAATGGTGAGACTTTGGCTTCAAGCGGGTTATCTTCAGAGCAACTTGCAACGGAAGTATGTTGTACACTTATGGCCGGTAAATATGAATTTACTTATCTTCCAACCAAAAGTTATATATTAACTTATAGTTCGGAATGTACGATTAAGGAAATAATAAATAATGAAGAAACGAAGGCTATCTTTACAAAGGATTTTCCTGAATTAGCGGAAAACTCAATGATTGTTCAATATAATTCTGAGAAAAAACTAACAGAACTAATGGTGTTGCCTTTTACAGCAAGTATTTTGACTGAAGAAAGATTAGAAAAGTTAGATGAGAAGCTTCGTCGTCTGATTAAAATTAGTTAGTTTTATATAAATATGAGGATGTTCATTCATCCATTCTACAATTGATAAGCTCTTCTCTAGCGGGAAGAGTTTTATTTTATTCCATACGGTTTTAGCTCTAGGATTTGGAATATTTTTTATTTTTTAAAAAAGTATTTAAAAATTCATAGTATTCCTATAAGATATATAACATGGCATTAGTAGAAACGTTAATAGATAAATTAGTTAGTATAGGGGAAATCAATGAACACTTTAGAAAAGTCGAATGACAATATAAAAAATCAATCGTTAGAACCATTAATTGTATACCTTAATAAAATGAAAGGAGAATCCAGAAACAATACTAAGTTTGATTATATAGATTCCATCATTAGTGTTGTAGGGGTTTTTCTAGCTGTTAGTATCATTTGTATTTTAGCTTTTTCCTCAAATTATTCTATGGTAATAGGTCCTTTAGGAGCAAGCAGTATTTTAGTATTTGCGGCGCATAACGGTCCTTTATCTCAACCTAGGCAAGTGATTGGGGGGTACATACTTTCCACTGTTACGGGTCTTCTCATATGGAGTATATTTGGGAAGAGTCTGTTTATTATAATATTGTCCTTGGTTATTGTGCTAATTTTAATGGCTCTCACAAAAACCATTCACCCTCCCGCAGCAGCTAGTGCGCTAGTAGCGATTAACTTTGAAACAGGATGGGGATATCTTATACCAGTATTTATAGGCATCTTTTTACTAGTGTTTGTTTCCATGCTATATAATAATCTATTTCCTAAGAGACAATATCCAAAACATTGGCTGTAAATATACGATATTTTATTTTAGTGAAATTAAGTACATCCGTAGATTTAATTCTACGGTTTTTTATTTTGCAAGAATTAGTGTCACTTGTGTTTTAGATAGTCTTTGGATTTATCAATTGATATAATATTATATATTCTTTCATAGAACGTAATTAAGGAATGAAAGGGAGATAGAATGTGAAAATTTTAACGGTTGAAGATTTAGTTAGAAAATTTTCATTAACAATACTAACAGGGGAAAATAAATTAAAGCAACAAATAAAACAATCAAGGTCCCACCGTCCAGGCTTGGAATTTGTTGGCCACTTTGATTTTTTC
This sequence comes from Robertmurraya sp., assembly GCF_036676585.1. NCBI lineage: Bacteria > Bacillati > Bacillota > Bacilli > Caryophanales > Bacillaceae > Robertmurraya > Robertmurraya sp. The sequence goes on along the minus strand of NZ_JAKFCQ010000099.1, from coordinate 28,935 downwards.
CCGACGGAACGTGTTCAAATCCTTGGTAGAAAAGAAATTACATATTTGCACAAATTGAGTTTAGAGGAACGTCAGATGCGTATAGGTAATATTGTAAAATACCATCCACCATGCTTTATCGTGACTGCTGGACAGGAGGGACTTACCTATTTGACTCAGTATTGTCTAGAAGAGGGAATTCCGTTGTTATGTACAAACGAGCCTCAGCCTACATCTGAATTTATCACAAACCTTGATGATTATATGTTAAAAACATTAGCTCCAGCAATCGCAGTACACGGGGTTTGTATCAATGTATATGGAATGGGCATTTTACTTCGGGGAAATTCAGGTGTCGGTAAAAGCGAAACAGCACATACGATGATTGGGAGGGGTCACAGGCTTGTGGCTGATGATATTGTTGTATTGAAAAAACTCAGTCCACGAACGATTCTAGGAACGCATGATGGGAAAACAAAAGAGTTTCTAGCCCTACGGAGTATCGGGCTACTAAATGTGGTCCGCTTATATGGAAGAAAAGCTTTTCAGGATGAGACGAGGATTGCACTTGATATTGAATTGACAAAATGGCAGAAGAATTCACTCAATAATGAGTTGGATCACGAAGCCAAATATACCGATTATATGGGAGTACAAATTCCCCATATAGAGATTCAGCTTCAACCGGGTCGCGATGTGGCGGGGTTAATTGAAGCAGCGGCAAATAACTGGCTTCTGAAGCAGCAAGGATACAGTGCAGCGGAGGAGTTTATGCAACGGTTAGAGTCTGATATTTAGTAATTAGTGGCATTAATCATTACGGTTAATGTCCTTTTTTAGTTTTTGTATCAAATTATACGCAGCTGTTTTACTCATTAAATAATTTTTACAGAAATACTATACTTTAGGGAAATTAGGTCGATAAAGATAATATAAATATCTCAAATTCAAAATGCTTATACATAAGAAGGGTACAAAGATGAGTATAATTAAAGATTTTTTGTTTCAACTAACGCTTGTGGTAATACCCATATTTATTTACTATACATTCATTACAGAAAAGGTAAAAAGTACGAAAAATAAAAACATCATTATGACCATTTTATGGGGAATATCTATTATATTTTGCATGTCCTTTCCAGTTAATTTTGGTGAAAATGCTCGTTTAGAGTTAAGAATTATTCCTCTATTATTAGGGACGTTATATGGTGGGGTTTGGCCAGGGATCTTCCTTTCTGTCATAATCGTACTTTTTCGGTTGTCCTTTGGAATTAGTATAGGATTTTATAATACGGTACTTGTCTTATTATCATCGCTTCCTGTTATATTGTTTTTTCAAAACTCGTTTTCACTATCGACAAAAGATAAAAGGGTTAAAATTGCGGTGGGTCTTTCCTTTTACTACAGTGTAAGTGGCCTTACTATTTTCTATATTTTGAGAGGCTTTTCCTATGATTTTTTAAAAGTACAGATTGTTCATCTGATCTTTGCAGTAGTTGTTACTTGGTTTTTTACCATTTTGATTGAAAAAATCAGGGAGATTCACCAGCTACGTCTAGAGGTACAAAATACGGAGAAATTACGAGTGATAAGTGAGTTAACAAGTGTTTTTGCTCATGAAATTAGAAATCCGATGCAAGTTACACGTGGTTTTTTACAACTTCTTAATGAACCCGATTTGCCTAAAGAAAAGAAAGATTATATCAAAATATCAATTGAAGAATTAGATCGTGCCAATGAAATTATTGATGATTTTTTATCCTTTGGAAAACCGTCAATTAATAGCATTGTAAAAATCGATGTAGGTTATCAAATAGATCGCGTAGTAAATATCATTCGAAGTTACAGCATCAATCATAATGTTAAGATTAAAACAGATATTCTTGATGACTGTTGGATACATGCTAATCCACAAAAACTGAACCAGTCGTTAATAAATATTTTAAAAAATGCTGTAGAATCAATGCCGAATGGTGGAACGGTTTGGATTAGCTGTATGTCAACAGATGAAGGGTTTATAAAAATTATCATTAAGGACCAAGGCATTGGCATGACAAAAAAGCAACTAGACAGGCTTGGATCTCCGTTCTATTCCTTAAAGGAAAAGGGAACAGGGTTAGGAATGATGGTAAGTTTTCAAATAATCCATTCTTTCAAAGGGAAAATAAAAGTAAATAGTGAAAAAAATAGGGGAACTGAATTTATTATTCTTTTACCTCAGGTTAATTAGGAATATTAATTTATAAAATATAGGCAGATAGGCAAGCTACCAAACCCAGCCTCGGTTAATAAATTAAATGTATAAGCCGAAGGAGTGAGGAAATGGGCAGACGAATAAAACATAATTCACGTGACGTGGAAGAATTAGCAAGGCTCATGCTGGCTGAAGCGATAGGAGAAGGAGTTCAAGGGATGAATAAGGTGGGAACGGTTGTGGCCAATCGGGTCGAGGCCAACTGTGCTCCTGATTTCAAAAACCTGCGTAATATCAGGCATGCCATTTATCAAACGATACCTGGAACTGGGGTCCCTCATTTCGAACCCGTCTTAAATGGATCATTGTATACACAACGTCCCAGTGAAGAAGATCTCCAGCGAGCTAGGAATTTGTTGCATGGTCATAGGGAACCTCGTGCCAGAATGAATTTGTGGTTTTATAACCCAAGTCCTGGTAAAAAGTTTCGAGCACCTTGTGGCGCTACTATGCCTAGATCACCTATGACGAAGTTTGATTTTGCGTACCGGAATCATTGCTTCTATGTCGCTGTACCGGGTTACTGCACAGAGTTTTATAGATAAAATTTTTAGGAGTTGACTTTTATGTCTTGCCAAGACTTTAATTATTATCCAATGAACTATTATTCTAGTTTTTATCCATCTTCTATGACGAGGGAAAGTGGCACACAACCTGCTGGATTCCCGACAGCTATGCCTTCTGGCTTCCCGGCGGGCATGCCTTCTGGACCCACGTATTCTGTCCCGGTGGTTCCGATGGGTACTGGACAGCAACTTGTAGCAGGAGCGGTGGAAGAATCATTTATAGAAAATATCCTACGCTACAACAAAGGTAAAATCGGAACTTTTTACTTTACTTACCAAGGTAACAGCAAATGGAACTCGATGGTTTACCACGGACGCGTAGAAACAGCTGGTCGTGACCATATCATCATTAGTGATCCAACAAGCGGCAAACGCTACCTGCTGATGATGGCAAATCTTGACTGGGTAGAATTTGATGAAGAAATTAACTATCCTTTTCCGACAATCACTCCAGATGTCCAGGCAACTCTTACAACTTCGGACTGAGTTTATAAAACACTTAAAACCCGCTTAATCCTTATTCGGAAAGCGGGTTTTCGTTGTGAGCTATATTTCTAAAGTAGGTAAAAGCCTTTATGTACTATGTATTTAATATTAATTGTTCAATCGCATAGGCGACTCCATGTTCATTGTTGGAACGTGTATGAAATTGAGCAATTTCTTTGACGCTTTGCTCGGCATTACCCATTGCTACGCCACAACCTGCATACTCAATCATTGTTAAATCATTCTCGCCATCTCCTATACAGATGACTTCTTCACGAGTAATACCTAATTTTTCAGCAAGAAGCTTTACGGCATTTCCTTTGCTTACACTTGGGTGTAAAATTTCATAAAAATAGGGAGCACTGCGCACCATCGTATATTTTCCCTTAAGAGTTGCTGGAATTGTAGCTATCGTTTTCTCTAAACTCTCAGGTTCTCCAACAAACATTACTTTCGGTATTAAGATGTCTGATGGTATTTCTTCAATTTCACGATAGTGCAAAGGCACACCATTTACAAATGACTCCACAACGGTAAATGGACTAATGTCTTTATTGGGAGTATAGATTCTTTGTGAATCAAAGAAATGCATGGATGTCTGGAGTTCCTGACTGACTCCATAGAGTGTCATTAAGTCCTCATGTGTTAAAGAAATTTCTGACGCCACTTCCTTTGTTTCGGAATGTTGAACTAGTGCACCATTAAATGTAACGACATATTGGTCATGAAGGTCTAACTCTTCTATGAACCCATGAACCCCTCCGATAGGTCTCCCTGTACAAATGACCACTTTGACTCCTTTTCGCTTAGCTGCTTGGATTGCCTCATTTACTTCTTTTGTTACCTCTTTACGATCATTGATTAAGGTTCCGTCAATATCAATTGCAAGCAATTTATACATGTTTATTGATCCACTCCATTATTAGGTATTTACCTTATGGTAGCACAAAAAAATAGTGGCTGCCTAATTGGATAGATTAGGGTGGTTTTTTTGTTTTGGTTATGCCATGCAAAGCTACCAGTTAAACTTACATACTAGTACTTTTACGGGTTAATAACATGTAAATTAAGTAGGGGGCACCTATGATGGAGATGACGATACCAACAGGGATATCAGCAGGGGCCAATAGGTTTTTCCCAATCATGTCAGCTAGTAACAATAGGCTAGCACCAATTAATGCAGATAAAGGTAAGTTTACAAAATAATTTGGGCCACAGAGACGGCGTGCAAGATGTGGTGCCAGCAAACCAATAAAGGAAATACCACCACCTACTGCCACACACGCTCCAGCTAGGGCAGCTGATAGACAAAGGAGTAAAAAACGGTCCTTCTCAACTCGAATACCAAGTGCTATCGGAATTTCTTCATTCATTTGGAGGAGATTCGTTGTTCGGGCTTTAGAGTATGTGATGGGCAAGAGTAAGATAATCCATGGACACAGTGCCCAAACATAAGGCCACTGTGTTCCCCAAATACTTCCTGTTAACCAAATGGTAGCCTGTTGAAAATCCTTTGGATCCATTTTTAATTGTAATATAACTAGCAATGCTGCACATAAAGCATTGAATCCAAGGCCAGTTAACAGAAGGCGTCCGGGCTCTATGCCTTTCTTCCAAGACAAAAGATAAATGAGAGTGGCTATGATGAGCGCACCAATAAAGGCGAAGAATGGAAGGAACAAAGGCTCTGTCATTATACTTCTATCTTTTTGACCAAAAAGATAGATAAAAAACACAACCGCCAATCCTGCTCCTGAGTTAATCCCTAAAATACCTGGGTCAGCAAGGGAATTCCTTGATAATCCCTGAAGTATAGAACCCGATAACGCAAGACCCATGCCTATTAAAATAGCAATAATCATTCTTGGAAATCTTAGTTGAAACAATACGAGTTCTTGTTTAGGGGTACCGTTACCAGCTAATGTTTGAAAAACTTCTGTATGGTTAATCGGCATGGCACCAGTTGAAAGACTGAACATAAAAACCACTACAATAAACAGGAGAAAAAAGGCTATCCATTTTCTAGATTGTTTGAGTGCAAGTCTCCAATCCACTACATAACCCCCTTACTATTTCGAGACAAATAGAGGAAAAAGGGTACTCCTATAATAGCAGTTACAGCACTAACAGGTGTTTCAAAGGGAGGATTGATCATACGTGCACCAATATCCGCAACTATAAGTAATAATGCACCCAAAAGGGCACTCATCGGGATGACGAACTTGTAATCTGTACCAATTAGTAACCGTACAATATGAGGAACAACTAATCCTATAAAACCAATCGCACCTACTATCGACACTGCCACGCCAGATAATAGAATCACTGAGAGAAGTCCGATCCATCTTACCGTTTGTTGTGACTGACCTAAACCAATGGCTACTTCATCCCCGAGAGATAAGATAGTCAAAGAACGGCTAATTCCTAGAGATAGCAATAACCCCACTATAAATAGTGGGAGCAGGATAAAGACATGCTGCCACTTAGTTCCAGACAAACCTCCCGCAAACCAAAAACTAAGATCCTGAGCCACTTGAAAATATAAGGCTATTCCTGTTGAAAGTGCTCCGAACAGTGTACTTAAAGCTGCACCAGCAAGGGTGAGAGTAACAGGAGAAACTTTTTCCTTAGAAATGAACGAAAAAGTTAACACAAGGACAGCCCCAATAGTTGAGCCGGCAAATGACCAGAGTAATAGGAACCAGTAAGATAGATTTGAAGTAAATGCTAGAGCAATAGCAATTGATAGTCCTGCCCCATGAGTAATACCGATAATTGATGGATCTGCCAGGGAATTCCGTGTGATTCCCTGCATAATTGCTCCAGCTACTGCTAATGATGCTCCTATTAGAGCAGCTGTAATTGCTCGTGGAATACGAATCTCCCTTATTAGCTGGTGTTCCATTTGATTGCTTTGGAAGGAAACAAAAGAACTCCAAATTTCTTTAGGTGTAATCCAAATAGCGCCCAGTCCAATCGAAAGGAGTAGACTGAATACTACAAGTATGAATCCAAACAAAGCCCATTTTGTAGCTTTTCTTTGAGTTGCAAAGAGAGTTTCCTTTTTATTTACAGCCGTTCTAGACATTTATATCAATCCCTTGTTATAGTATTCTAAGTGAAAATGATAATCGTTATCGTTTGGTAATCGATTTTAATCTACTATTCTTTCAAACCATTTGTCAACATTTTTTCTAAATTTAGGAAAGGGGAGGAAAAATCCATCATGCAAGCAAATGACCTGTTAACTGATTATCACGTTCGACTGGTAAAAGTTCGTAACGGGCTGTCCGAAGTGTTCGAGGCTACGAGCAAACAAAATCACTTATTGTATGTATCTAGTGGGCGGGGAAAATTTATTCTGAATAATGAAGTGATCGCTCTTGAAAAATATACAAGTCACTATATCGATAGAGGAAGGTTCGTAGTAACCGCAGCTACAACCTTGCTATGTGTTTATATTTTATCTTGGCCAAAGGAAAGGGATATGTTATCTGCCTATTTATTAGACTCGTTTGCACAAATACCTTCGTCACAAGTAATACCAATATGGGAGGAATTAAGGCGAAGCCAAAATGAAACATCTATATCAGCCATTTGTCACTTTCAATCACTAGTATGGAAATTGCTAGCGACCATAACAGACGTAGCAAAAATGGATCAAATCGAACAAGTCGTTCATTACATCCGTACAAATTTAGATAGTCAAATTTCTATAAAAGATTTAGCTTCTAAAGCAAGTATGAGTACGGTCACTTTTTCACGATTATTTCGAAAAAGGATGGGGTGTGCTCCTAAGGAATTTCTTATTGAAGAGCGAATAAAGGCTGCAAAAAAAATCATGCTTCAAGAAAAAGACGTAACAGCGAAAGAAGTAGCTTTTCAAGTAGGGATACAAGATGAGTTTTATTTCAGTCGCTTATTCAAAAGCAAGGAAGGGATTCCACCTACAGGGTATTTAAAGAGAGTTAGCCCTCGAGTGGCCGTTGTAAGTCAGCTATTTCTACAAGACCACCTGCTAGCTTTAGGTATTCAGCCTGTTGCGGCTCCATCGTACCCTTCCGTTTATCCTTTAACTAGAGGGGTGCCTAGTTATTTAGAAAAAGAATTATATGGCACGATGTTATTAAATGCAGAGTCGCCTTTTCAACCATTAGAAATCCTTTCCGCACAGCCTGAAAGTATCATAAAAACCCCTTTACATAATGGAGATCTGCAGAGAATATTATTTTCGCATCAGGAAAAGTTACATCATTTGTCGTTAAAGACAAGTTGGAATCAATACCTTCAAGAAATTGCGATTTTAGTTGGTCAGGAAACTAGGGCAGAGGAGATAGAAAAGGAAATTCATCAATTGGAGCTTAAGGTAAGGGATGAACTCTGTCCGATAACAAAGAAGGGCAGCTGGGCAGTTTTATGGATTAGGTCAAAAGAAATTCGCCTTTATGGCAAGGAAAATCATGCTGTTGTTGACCTCCTGTTTCAAAAACTCGGGTTTCAGCCACACCCTGACATACCTTCAGAAGGATATAAGAGTATTACTTTGGATGAGTTAGTAACCCTAAATCCGGAAAAACTACTTATCTTATGGAGCAATGAAACGGATGTATGGAGGTTGGCTCACATGCCAGAATGGAAACTGATTCGAGCAGTCGAAACAGGGGAAGTCTACTATCCAATTAGCTACGAATGGGATCCATGGGGACCAATAGGAAGAAAACAATTACTTCTTCAATTTTCTGATTCTATGAAACAAGGAAAGTTAAAAATATAGATAAACTTGATGCATTTTATTATGCAGCTAATTTCAAGAGTTTGTATTTTGTTAGATAGCTTGTTTGATTTATCTATGTAAGATGTTAAAAAAATCCATGTTCGTCCTAACTGAAAATGTTTACCATTGAGAATGAAAATCATTATTGTTTAGGAGGCAACAAAAGATGAAAAGGTTTTTTACGTTTAGTAATTTATTATTCCTCTTAGTTATATTAATTATCTTTTCCGCGTGCGGCAAGAAAGAGCAATCAGCCGTTAATGGAGAGGTTGTTAACAAAGACAAAGAAACTACGGGGGAAACTAGAACAGTTGAGCATTTATATGGTGAAGCAGAGGTGCCAGCGGATCCTAAAAAAGTTATTTTACTTTCACACGTATCCTGGGAAGGATCGCTTGTTTCTGTTGGAGTGAAACCGTATGCAGTTATGGCATATGATAATGAATTTCCTCCACACTTAACACAGGAACTTGAAGGTGTAAAGGCATTACCTTATGCTGACGAGATAAACTCTGAAGAAATCGTAAAACTTGATCCTGATTTACTTATAATTAGTGACCGTTACAAACCGCTATACGATCAACTAGCAGAAACAATCCCAACTGTAGTTGTAGAGGTTGGCGGAGATTGGAAAGAGGATCACCTCAAAGTAGCAGAAGCAGTAGGTAAACTTGAGGAAGGGAAAAAAGTCATTGAAGACCTGGAGAAAGAAGCGACTGATATTGGAGAGCGAATTAGAGAAGTAACCGGGGATCAAACATTTATGGCTGTTGCGATTAATAAGAAGGACATTCGTGTGTTTGGTCGTACGAATCATGCGACAAATTCACTATTATTTGATGACTTAAAGCTTACCCCTGCTGAAAATCTTCCGGAAGATTTCGGTGAAAATATATCAATAGAAGGTCTTGCGAAATACAATCCAGAGCACATACTGGACGTAACTTATTTTAACAGTGGCGAATTCTATGATTCTGTAACAGAAGGTGAAGTATGGAAAAACCTAAAGGCGGTTCAGAAAGGGAATGTACATACACTTTCAACTACTTGGGGTTTTTGGGATCCGATTGAAAGAAAGAAAGGGTTAAAGGAAATAGAAGAACTCTTATTAAAATAACGAATAAATTTGTCTACGGAAAATTTGATTCTCCTTATAATTGAGAATCAAATTTTTTATCAGTAGATGAGAATAATTATCAATTACTGTGGCGGAAAACTTAGTGAAAGGATGAAAGTATGTATCAATCAGCGAAACAGATTGCGGAATTTGAATCATTTCAAGTATTTATCAACTGTTATTTAAAGGAAATAGATAAGGGGAATTGGGTAGATACTGAGGATTGGATAAAGCACAAGTCAATACCAGTTACACTAACAGGAAAGTCAGTAATAGAATTAGAACTTACTAACCTCACATTAACATTCGCTTTAGAGGTTAATTATCACTCCTTAACTGGGAGACACCTAATAGGACAAGTTTTAAAGTATTGTCCTGCTACATATCAGTGGATTATTCAAGATTATCTTCCGTTTATGATTACTCTAATACAAGACCTTGATCTGGCAGAACAAAAAAATAAATGTACAGATCTATCTCATTTTGATGAACTCACCATTCGCTTGATTGATAGCTTTCAAACAATGACTACATATATTGAGGCAAGAAGGAGAGACGCAGAAAGACTGTATTCAGAAGACGCTACCTTTATTGAAACAGAGCAGTCCCTTCTTTTTGGTCATTGGATGCATCCTACACCCAAAAGCAGACAAGGAATGGCTAGCTGGCAACATCCTAGTTTCGCACCAGAACTAAATGCCAGCTTTCCTCTTCATTATTTTCAAGTGGATAGAAATTTAGTGGAAGAGGCATCATCACTGCCAATGAGTGCAAGTGAAATGATACAAAATAGTTTAGAAAGAAAGGGGCCAGCGTTACAGTTAGGTAATAATGACTGCATTATTCCTGTTCATCCCTTACAAGCACAATGGTTACTTCAGCAGGATTATATTAAAGAGGCAATGAGCCATAATTTGGTTAAGTATTTGGGAGCAATGGGAGAGCAATATCTAGCAACCTCTTCTATTAGAACCGTCTACAGTGAAGTGGAAGAGTGGATGTATAAATTCTCTATTCCTGTTAAAGTCACTAACTCATTAAGAGTCAATCAGACCCACGAGCTAATAGCAGGAACGATTATTTACAACTTAATGAAAAAATTAAATTACTCAAAAGACTATTTTCGTTTCATAGAGGACCCAGCATATATAAAATGTAAGTTTCCTGGTAGAGAAGAATCAGGGCTTGAACTAATTATTCGTTCAAATAAGTTTCTTAAAGGCAATGACATGAATATTTGTTCTATAGCTGCACTGGTTCAAACGCCACTTCCAGGATATCGTTCTAAGCTTCATTGTATCATTGACCGTTTAGCTAAATCGGAATCACGTTCCACCAAAGAGGTTAGCATAGATTGGTTTCAAAAATATTGGAGGTGCTCAATAGAACCTCTCATTCGTTTGTACGATGAACACGGATTAGCTCTGGAAGCTCATCAACAAAACAGTCTATTAGACCTCTCAACAGGGTATCCAGAGACGTACTATTACCGAGACAATCAGGGCTATTATCTTTCGAAAACTCATTGTGAGACTCTTTTCGAGTTAGAGCCTTCTTTAAAAGGATTACCTGAATTATTTTACGAAGATGCACTAATCCAGGAGCGATTTACTTATTATTTGATCCAAAATCAACTATTTTCCATAATAAACCGGTTTGGACAGGATTCTTTGATTAGTGAGGAAAGCCTTGCTCAATGGGTAAGAGAACAGCTTATACAAATGGAATTGCAGTTAGTCTCACTGGGAAAACAACTTGTACAAAAAGTCTTATACTCTGTAACCCTACCTTATAAAGCAAATTTACTAACTCGACTTCATGACGTAGATGAACTATTAGCAGAAAATGAACAAGCCGTATACACGAAGGTACCCAATCCTTTTACCTGTTTAAAAAAGGAGAAAGATTATGAAAAACCTACAACCATTGTCGTCTAGTATATTTGAAAAACGAGTAATGAAACAGCTTGTGGAAGCTATAATTTTTGAAGGAATTCTAGAGTATGACGAAATACCACTAATAAAAGGTGAAAAATTTGTAGGCTTCTATTTGTATGGAAAGAAGAACACCTACTACTGTAAGGGAAAGAGAACAGCTTTTAATCGGGTTCGTTTAAAAGAAGGAAGTAGTATCTATTATATTCAGGAGAATCAGACATTAACGGCAGTCCGTTTAGACGAATTTGTTGTCGACTTTTTGGGAGATTCTATAATAGCTGAGGCATTTCTATATGAACTTAAGCAAACCATACAGTTTAGTGAATGGAATGAAACCTATTTATGTAAGCCAAAATCAAGAAGAAATAGTAGCTTTCAAGAATTAGAGTCGGAATTAACGGAAGGCCACATGTATCACCCGTGTTTTAAAGCACGAACGGGTTTTTCAATCAGTGACCATGCGTTGTATGGACCAGAGGCTAAAGGTGTATTTCCTTTGAGATGGGCTACCGTAAAAAGGACTTCTGCTAGAGTGTCCTTGCTTGAGGATGAAAAGAACTTCTGGAAAAGAGAATTAGGGTCACACCTTTGGAAAAATATAATGGATGAACTAGTTGAGTTAGGAAAAAGCTTTGAGGAATATACCTTTCTTCCTATCCATCCTTGGCAAATGAAGTTTATAGAAGAAAAGTCTAATGAAGAATTAATTCTACTTGAGAGCAGGGGCGATACCTATCGTGCCACACAATCCGTTAGAACGCTATGGAATACTGTTCATCCGAAAAAGGCTCATCTTAAGCTCTCTATGAATATGATCAATACATCTTCCTTAAGAACGTTAGAATCACATACTGTTTGTGCTGCTCCTCATATCTCTAAGTGGATTTCAGAGGTCGTGAAATCAGACGAATTTCTAAAAGATCGTTCTTCATTAATTATTCTTAAGGAATATGCAGGAGTAGCTTTTCAGCCGGAACGAAAAAGCAGTGTGAAGCTTGGAGCAATTTGGAGAGAAAACGTATTAGATTATATGGAAGAAGGAGAAGAGGCAGTCCCTTTTACTGCGCTTCCTTTAGTAGAGCTTGATGGATTTCCATTTGTTAATGATTGGTTACGTTGTTATGGAATAGAGAAGTGGTTAAAACAGTTTCTACAAATAAGTGTAATCCCTGTATGGCATCTTCTTGTGGCACACGGAATCGCAGTTGAAGCTCATGCACAAAATATGATTTTAATTCATAAAAATGGTTGGCCAATCCGTGTGGCATTAAGAGATTTTCATGACAGCATGGAATTTAATAGGGAGTATTTATCCAAGCCCAACAGTACTCCAAACTTTTCGAATATCCATGAAAACTTTCGAACAATAGAAGCTAACCAATTTTACTGGATGTCCTCAACGGAGGCATTAAGGGAACTAGTAATGGACACCTTGTTTGTTTTTCATTTAACAGAGCTTTCTAATTGTTTAGAGGAGCACTATCAGTATGACGAGGAGAAATTTTGGGAACAGGTAAAATCAACAATAAATGAGCATATTACTCTGTTTCCCAACCTACTCTTGCGTCACTCTCTTCTTCAATCTGACGCTCCTAACATTCAGGTAGAATCATTGGTAAAAAGGAAAATCATCAAGGGGGAAGGGGAAGTTAGACACTATGTCTACAATTCCCTTTCCTCTACCAATAAAGCACATAAGGAGAGGTAAGATGTTTTATGTGAATGATCAGTATTACTCAATAGACGATTTAGAAAAACAATTTTGTGTATTTGACAATATTCCCGTTTTAAGAGATTCAGAGAATTTAAGAATAGCAGTATGTATTTCGGATGTCTTTGTCATGCTTAGTTTATATTTTTATATTCGAAATAAAGGCGGCTCCTTCGTTCCTATCAACCCTTCACAGCCGGAAGATGGGGCAACTCGTATAGCAGTAGGAACAGGTAGTCATATCCTTATCTATCAAGAGATCAAAACGCCTATCGTTATTTCAGAAAATACGAACGAGGCAGAAGGAGTACTTGTACAAATGAGTTCCGGTACGACTGGTGCACCAAAATGTATAGAAAGAACTTGGAAATCTATTGAGGAAGAGTTAAATAACTATGTATCACTTTTGGCTTTTAATCATCAAACAACTTCTATAGTAGCCTGTCCGGTTAGCCACTCGTATGGTTTGATAAGTGGCGTTTTGGCTTGTATAAGAAGAGGTGCAGAGCCAGTAATACTTACTAATCTTAATCCAAGGTATATATGGAAAAAACTTAAGGATCACCCACGACACATTTTATATGGTGCACCCTTTCTTCTATATTCTATGGCACTCATGTCTAATGGGGAAGACAAAATGGATTATGTTATTTCTTCAGGGACGACGTTACCTGCGGAATGGCTCAGGTTATTAAAGAGAGTATCGAATAAAGTACTTCAACAATATGGATGTTCTGAAGTAGGTTGTGTTAGTTTGCATAAGAGTGTTAACGAATCCAAGGAGGTTGGCTATCCATTATCACATCTTAGTGTTCATGCTGGAACAAAAGAAAATCCCGAAGAAATCATCATTAACCTTTCCAACAAGTCGATTTATACGAAGGATTTGGGTTATATAGAGAATGGCATACTATGTTTTCTGACAAGAATAGACGACATGATCAATGTGTCAGGACTGAATGTATATCCACAAGAGGTAGAAGATGTACTTATGGCAGAACCGAGGATAGAGGAAGCCGTGGTCTACAAGAAGAGTAATAGTTTCTCTGGTGAGCGAGTTTGTGCGCAATATGTTTCGTCTGAGCCACTGTTGGAGGATGAATTACGAGAGTGGTGTCAAAAATTTTTGGCTCCTTACCAAATCCCTATGGAGTTTAACTCAGTAAACAAAATAGAAAAGTTACCGAATGGGAAAATAAGTAGAAAAATACTTGGAGGAGTTCTCATATGAAAAGAGACGAAATTTTTTCGGTATTATATGACATAATGAAAAATCATCTGGAGCTTCCGACTATATCGAAATTTCATGAACATGCTCGCTTAAATGACGATTTATTTATGGATTCTATACTTATACTTCAGCTAATCCTCCATCTTGAAGTACACCATCAATTTGAAATCCCGGATGAGATGATTGTGGCTAGAGATTTTCAAACAGTGGGTAGCTTAGTAAGTCTACTAGAGAGAATACTTATATCTCAATCAGGAGGGGTACAATGATCAAGGTTCACTGCTTTGTAAGCTGTGTGTGTGAAGTGATAAAGAAAACATCAGGTGTTGATCACAGACCTTATTATTTTGGAGTGTGGGATGCAGATTTTGATGTGTTGGAACAAGGTGTTCTAACCTACCATTCTCATAAAATTAACCATGATTTCTTCCAAAATTGGTATGAGCTATTATATAATATTAAGCTTCGAAAATGGTACGATGAAAAACAATCCAAACAAGGGAATATGAAGAACCTGATCAAGTTAGTTGAAGACAATACACCTAATCAATATGTTATGGTTATGCTTGATTTATCAAAGCTTCCTGAGCGGGAAAATAAGTTTCACCAGAGCCCTTTTCCTCATTATGTTATGTTAGAAGCGACTGAGAATAAAGAGGAATGGTTTATGTACGATCCTGATTTTAGATGGGAAGGAACCCTACCAAAGAATCGAATCTTAGCTGCAATGGATGAACCAACCGTGGGAGGTGGGTACGTATTTGATGCATCAACTTTGTCTCCACCTTCCGATTTAACCGTTAATGCCTATTTTAACACCTGTATGGAATATGATCATAACCGTATGACAGAAGCGGTTTCAGACATTATTAACTTGTATACAATCGGAGAAGAATCTCATCGGATATCTGAACTATCAGAAGCTTTAAGACAACTCCCTGTATTGGCGATAAGAAAGTACGCTTATGAACATGCTTTTGCTTACTTTTATGAATTAATTGGGTGGAACGAGGAAGGTTTTGAAGCCTGGTGTGAGGATATTGAGAAGTTAGTAAAAGGATTTACAGCTATTTATTACAAGGCGATGAAACTGGCAATGACAGGTGATTTATCACTAAGGAACGACTTAATTAATGGTATTAAAGAACAGGATCAACTAGAGTTTAAAATCAAGTTCGGCTTAAAAAAGTGTTACGAAAAATGGTCCAAACTTCATAAAGTAAGAGTTGCTGATAGGAAGGAGGTTGCACAGTGAAACTGTCTGTATGTACTATTTCTTTTCGCCATCATTTATATTCTCTAGACGAGATTGCTAGGTGGGCCAAGCAACAAGGCTTTCATGGAATTGAACTTTGGGGAATTCATGCAAAAAATATAGAAGAGCATAGTTATTATGGGAAGGAATGGCTACATTCTTTAGGTTTAGAAACAAGCATGTTGAGTGATTACCTACCACTAGATGCGCCAATTCCGGTTTTAAGGGAGCAAATGCAAAGATTGAGCTCACTTGCTAAGCATTGGGGAACCAAAAAAATTAGAGTATTTTCAGGACAAAAGGGAAGTGCCGAATACAGCAACCTAGAAAGAATAGAATTAGTCACCCGGTTAAAATTACTTTGTAAAATGGCTGAAAGTGAGGGACAGCAGTTATTACTTGAAACACATCCTAATACCTTTACCGATCATCCTAAATCGACTCTGGAGTTACTCCTTGAGACCAATCATCCTAATCTACGAATCAATTTCGATGTTCTTCATGTGTGGGAATCAGGTGCAAATCCTATTGATGCGTTTCAATTGCTTTATCGATATATATCTCACTTTCATTTTAAGAATATTAGCTCTAGATTAGAGTTGGGAGTGTTTTCTCCGGATAATGTTTACCGACCCTCAGGTAACAGAAAGGGAATGGTATCCATTTTTGAGGGTGAAGTAGATTACCGTGCTTTTCTAAAGGCCGCTTCCAATAAGATGGATATTGAGGCCTCTCTCGAATGGTTTGGTTCAAATCCAAAAGAAATCCTTAAGCAAGATCTCAGAGAATGCCATGGTTTGGCTAGAGAAGTGTTTGTTGAATCTAAGAATTGATCCATTAAATACTATTTCTGCAATCTTGAAGCAGATGCCTATTTATTTTGTGATTACACTAAAGAAGGTCAACCATGTGGAATGGTTACCCTTCTTTGTTTTCCTGGCTTTAATAATCCTAGTAGGCTTATAGATTTCGTTCCAATAATATTCCAACTTGTTCTGCCATCACTTCCGGGGAATACGGCATTCCATTTTTGAACCACCATTCTACTATCCCTACGTAAGAAGTAACAATAAATTGTAGAATAATATCTTTATTTACATCGGAATTTACTCCAGTTATAGCATCTACTTCATCAGTAAATTCCTCAATAAGAAATTCAATGAATTGCTTTCGAAAAGAAGGAGCCCCTTTACTTGCTAACATGGTAGAAAAAAACAAATAATTATTTTCTAGATATTTAAACCACGGTAAATTAGCTTCTCCGTATTCTAATTCAGATGCAGATTCGCATAGCTCCCGCAGATTATTAATATGTTCTTCAATTAGTTTTTCCAATAGATCATATTTATCAACATAATGAAGGTAAATAGTTCCTCGGCTTACATTTGCTTGATCAGAAATATCCTGAATTGTAATATCATCAAAATTTTTTTCTGACATTAATTGAACAACTGCATTTTTGATTGCCTCACGTGATTTAAGTATTCTTCTATCAATTTTACTCATTATATGTGTCACCAACTATCAAAAATAATATATATGATTTTAATTATAAACAAATGTTTAATAATGAAACAAGTTTTATTCAAAGATATTGAACAAAAATCAACCGTTTGTTTATTAATTAACAAACCCCTTTTTTTTGGCAATTGAAAGTGCTTTCCTTTTATATATAATTGAAATTATGAGACACGGGTTGTAACTGTTAAATCAGGCAAAATCGTTACCTTAAAACAGGGTAAGGTTTTGCCTTTCTTATTATTGGAGGTAATAAAGTAAGGTTGAGAAACTATACTGTATCGGAGACAGACGAGAGAAGAACCAGTTTGATTCTATTTAAATATTACTCTAGGGGGAATGACAACATGGAACGTTTATGGACGAAGCCATTTATTCTAATGACCGTGGGGATGCTTTTCCTTTTTACTGGGTTTTATATGCTTCTACCAACACTGCCGCTATTTATTAAACACATTGGGGGAAGCGAAAGTCAGGTGGGTCTGGTAGTGGGTGCGTTTATGCTATCTGCTGTTATTCTTAGACCAATCATCGGAGGGCTATTAGATCGTTACGGTAGGAGACCATTTATTTTATGGGGTCTTCTAATTTTTACATTGGCTATGTATTTCTATAGCTGGGTTGGTGGAGTTTTTGTTTTACTAGGCCTACGGATCTTGCAAGGATTGAGTTGGGCCGTTTCAACCACTGCCATTTTTACCGCCATTACAGATATCATACCATCTACCCGAAGAGGTGAAGGAATGGGCTGGTTCAGCACAGCTATGACCCTCGCCATGGCAATTGGGCCAATGTGCGGAATATGGATTACACAAAACATATCCTATCAAGCGTTGTTTTTCATCTCAGTCGGTCTTTCTTTAGTTGCCCTATTGTTGATGTTCGGTGCTAAAATACCTTTCCAACCGAAGAAAACGGGGACGCAAAAAATAGAGCTTTTTGAAAAATCAGTCCTACCTATTACTATCTCAGTCTTCTTTTTAAATATTGCGTATGGTGGAATTACAGCTTTTGTCCCGTTATTTACGTATTCCCTTGCCGTTAATTCTGGAGCCTTTTTTCTGGTTTATGCTGCCACTCTTGTTCTTAGTCGCCCTATTGCAGGAAAACTTTCAGACCGGCATGGAGAGAAGTTTGTGATTATTCCAGCTCTTGGTATGACAATTATAGCGCTCATCTCCTTGAGTCTAGCGGAAGGATTAATTGGAATACTCGTTTCAGCCGTTTTATACGGTATCGGTTTCGGTTCGGCATCTCCTGCTTTACAAGCAGCCACCGTACGTCTTGCACGTCCAGATCGTAAAGGAGTAGCTAATGCTTCTTTACTTACCGCTACAGACCTGGGTATTGGACTTGGATCAATAGTATTAGGATGGATATCGCAGTATACAAGTTATTCAGTACTTTTCATCGTTAGTGCAGTGTCTGTTGGTTGTGCATTAGTAGTCTTTAGATTTTATGTAAATCGTTTGGTACAGAAAAATAGGAATCTCGATCCAGCCGTTTAAAAGGGATGTCGAACCCAAAATAGGTCTTACCTAATTGATTCAAGATGGACTATTTTAATACTTATTAACCCCTAAATAATATTTGGAAGTGAGGAAGATAAAATGGATTATGTAAAACTTGGAAATACTGGTTTGGAGGTGTCAAGACTTTGTCTTGGATGTATGAGTTTTGGTGAACCGGATCAAGGATATCCTGCTTGGACATTAAATGAAGAGAATAGTCGTCCCATTATTAAAAAAGCTCTTGATTTAGGAATCAATTTTTTTGATACAGCAAACTATTATTCAAACGGAACGAGCGAGGAAATTGTTGGACGTGTATTAAAGGATTATGCAAATCGGGACGAAATAGTTATCACAACCAAACTTTATTTCCCGATGTCTGACGGTCCTAATAGTAAAGGTCTTTCTCGAAAAGCAATTATGAGGGAGATTGATCATAGCCTTAAGAGACTAGGAACAGACTACGTAGATTTATATCAAATTCACCGTTGGGATTATAACACCCCTATTGAGGAAACGATGGAAGCTTTACATGATGTGGTTAAGGCAGGGAAGGTAAGATATATTGGTGCTTCATCGATGTTTGCATGGCAATTTTTAAAGGCGTTACATGTAGCTGAAAAAAATGGATGGACTCGTTTTGTATCAATGGAAAATCAACTAAACCTTTTGTATCGTGAAGAGGAAAGGGAGATGCTTCCGCTATGTAAAGAAGAAAAGATCGCTGTTATTCCGTGGAGCCCGCTTGCAGGCGGGAAATTGACTAGAAATTGGGAAGATAAAACGGTTCGATCTGAAAAAGACAGTACGAAGAGTACTTTTTACAATGCAGATACAGATCGTTTAATTGTTGAAAGAGTGGCAGAGTTGGCAGTGAAACATGAAGTTCCACGTGCACATATCGCACTTTCCTGGGTACTTCAGAAGGAAACTGTAACTGCTCCAATTGTTGGTGCTACCAAGTTATCTCACCTAGAGGATGCGGTAGCTGCTCTTTCTATTAAGTTGACACCTGAAGAAATTGCTTATTTAGAAGAGCCGTACGTACCACATCATGTTGTTGGTTTTAAGTAATAGTATATAAATTTAAACCCCTGAGCCTATTAATGAAAAGGTTTGGGGGTTTACATTTTCTCAACGTACACAACTTGATATTGTAATTGTCATGTAGTAAGACATATTTTTCATTTATGAAGTAGGTGTAATAGTATTGTGCGGCTGTGTTTCACCATGTAACATAATAAGAATTAGCAAAGAACCTTCATAACTATTTTATGGTCGAAGAAAGGGAGATAAGTATGCAAAAACGAATCTTAGGAAAAAGTTTAGAAGTTTCTGCCATAGGATTTGGTTGTATGGGAATGAGCTATGGTTTTGGGCCAGCTTCCGAAAAGAAAGAAATGATTTCTCTAATCCATTCGGCAATCGATCGTGGGGTTACCTCTTTTGATACCGCTGAAGTGTATGGACCATATGCAAATTAAGAGCTAGTAGGTGAAGCGCTTGAACCCTACAAGGGGAAAGGCGTCATTGCTATTAAATTTGGTATTATAACAATCCCCTTAACTCAAAATTTGAAACTATTATTATTGATCGAATGTTCTAATGATGCAATGGAATTTAGTGTTACTGAAGAAGTAACAAAGATTGAAGAAGGTTATCTTGTTATCAAATAATACAAGCATCCGTGTTAATCAATTGAGTCAACTGGTACTGGTATTACATCAGCAATTTGAAGAATATCCTCTCCAAAAAAGCAGTATAAGTCTGTCGTTTTTCCATCCAGGTTCATGTTTCGAATAACAAAACCAGCGTAAGCATGGTTAATAAGTTTTTGACGGAGAGCTTTATTTGCTTCTTCTTTATTTAAAAGAATGGCCTTATCTAGCCAGGTAATGTTTCTTTTTTTTCCTAGATAATCACAATACTTATCACGTTCTTCCATAAACAAATTATACGATTCAAAATCCTTTATATGTGGTTCACCTACATATACTTTATAGACATATCCTTGGACAGGCTTGTCATATTGAACGACTTTCGGTTCACCATCTTCCCAAAACTCTGTATCCGATTTTTCAATAACTGTCTCTGTTCCGAGGGCAAAAGGTTTCGAAGAATGGATATCAGAAGTAAACCAAGTGCCAATCGTATCAATATCGTTGGGTAACTTTTTCTGAACAACTGTTTCATTTTCGAAATGATGAAATTTCCGTATAGAACCGTGATAAACGATCATATAGACACCTCCAATTAAGAGGATGTCCAAGTCCTATCTTTTTCATGACAGCTACCTCATTTAAGAATTTGAAATGGACCCCATAAGAGATGAATTACTTCTTTTGACCTAAACGCCTTTTTAAGAACTGTAAGAAATCATATGTTAGATACGATATAGAAAATATAATAAGTAACTTGAATAGCTTAATTAATAAGCTATCTGCAAGATTAGTCATGTTTAAATGAGATAAAATTAGATCATATATTTCAATATAAAAAACATGAACTACATATATACCCAAGGATCTTCCGCCTATTTCAGTAATAAATAAATTCTTTCCTAAATTATAATTATTTAATGCAAAACAAAAAAGAACGAAAGTTAAGATGATTGTAGATAGGAAATATTCCCCGTGTGCGGCTGAAAGTACTTTTTCTAATAAGTACCCCTCTGTCACTTGAATTGTAAGAAGACAAAAAATGATTATTAATTGAATTTTTATACTTTTTCCAATGGTCCTTTTTAATCTTTCATTAAACGCAAAAAAGAAACCTAGTGTTGTATAAAATAGTCCAATAAATAAAGAATCACGTGTACTTATAGGAAAAGCATAAAACACTGAATACGATTGTCCGAAAAGACCTATTATGTTTAATAGTAAGCTAATAAGTAGTAGATGGTTGATTTTTTTAAACTTATAAAAAACAAAAAGGATGACAAAACTCCAAATTAATGCGGTTAAAAACCATAACTGGTATCCACTCGTACCTTTGCCGTAGTAGACGAGGTCAGGAAACGTAAAATGATTAATATATTCCTTCAATTCCCTTCTTTGATTACCAGTTCCTATAGAAGTCATAAGTACATCTATCACTATATAAAAGAATATCCAGCATAAATACAGTTTTAAAAGTTTTATTATATACCTTGTAAAGGCCCTTTTAGAATCTCTATTGTTTTTCATCTTTTTACCGAAAAAATAACCAGAAGCAGTAAAAAAGAATGGAACCGCGAACCTTGAAACGTTATCGAGAATAAATAATCCAATTTGGTTATCCCTTGGAAATACATGAATCACTAAAACAGATAATATTGCAAAAAATTTAATCAAGTCAATCGCATAGTTTCTCTCCATGTCTGGCTCCTTAAACAACTTTCAATAATTGAATTTATTATTTACCATTTAAAGATGTTTGAACCAAATGCATAAATCTCTAGGAGCCGATTATGTAATTGATTACAAATCATAAAATTACCGATATAACATAATAGGAGGGGGGCTAATGGAATGAAATCATTCTTTGGTCATTATGGCAATTCATTCGAAATGTATTCGCTTCAGCATGTAATAGCACTAATGTTTATTATATTGGTCGTAGGGACTGTCATTTGGTTCCGAGCACATTTTCGCAAACCCGGGTGGAATCGTAATTTCCGTTACGGATTAGCATTGCTAATGCTTTTATTACATATAGGTTTACATTTATGGTACATCAATACCGGCAATTGGACACCTGATCAATCGCTTCCGTTTCATCTATGTACATTAACCCTGCTTTTATCGATTTTGCTGCTACTTTTTCCAAATTTCTACTTGTATGAGTTCGTCTTTTTTGCAGGTACACTTGGTGCACTGCAAGCGTTATTAACTCCAGTGCTTGATGTTGCTTTTCCGCATTTTTGGTATTTTTACTTTTTTATCGGACACGGGGGAATCTTGTTAACGGCGCTTTTTATGACTGCAGTAGAAGGTTTTAGACCGACTTGGACATCAGTTGCAAGGACGATGCTATGGTTAAATGTTCTAATGGTGTTTGTGATCCCGGTAAATGCATTAACAGGAGCAAATTATATGTTTCTCGCAAGAAAACCTGACACTGTATCTTTGCTTGATTTTCTTGGACCATGGCCTTGGTATATTCTTTCACTTGAGATAGTTGCACTCGTTTTATGTATATTGCTTTATTTGCCTTTTATATTATTTGAACGATGTAAGCTGTCCGGAAAATTAAAAAACACAAGAAGGGTTAGGATATAAGTAGAATCCTCAGTGTTTATATAGGGTAGGAAATTTATCATTTGATGCTATTGCAATTTTTCATAGGACTGTACAGATCAACGATAAGACTTTATAGGGAATATTTGCTATAATTGAAAAAAAGAAGTCTGGAGGACTTTAAGATTGGAAAAACATATTGAAAATATAATAATCCAATTTTTATCCAATAAAATAGCTCCTGTACTAATCATTCTCTTCGGATCGAGAGTGACTGGAAGAACTAATAAGGATAGCGATATAGATATTGCTTTTCTATCAGAAAGTGAAATAGAGAAGTATGATCTATTTTTAATAGCACAAGAATTAGCTTCAAAAATAAATATCGAAGTTGATCTTATTGATCTATCAAAGGCAAGTACTGTGTTCCAAGCACAGATTATTCATACAGGAAGAACAATATATTGTGAAGACGAACATATAAAGGCAGAATTTGAACTCAAAACGTTCAAGATGTATGCCAAATTAAACGAGGAAAGAGCTCCCATCTTAAAACAAATAGATGAAAGCGGGTCAATCTATGAAAAATGATGTCATTTTAAATAAAATAAATATTGTTGAACGCTGTATTAAGCGTATTCATGAAGAATATGGAAATAACCCAGAGCATCTAAAAAATTTTACTAAACAAGACTCTATAGTATTAAACCTACAACGAGCATGTGAAGCAAGTATAGATCTTGCTATGCATATAGTAGCTGAAAAAAAACTTGGTCTACCGCAAAACAGTCGTGATGCTTTTACATTATTAGAGCAAGAGAATATTATATCATCTTCATTATCAAGTAAAATGAAAGCTATGGTTGGATTTAGGAACATTGCTGTTCATGATTATCAAGATCTTAATTTAGAAATACTGCAGAAAATTCTAGAGAATCATATAGTAGATTTTAATCATTTTACAAAGACAATACTTCTATTTTAACTCTGAGGGAATAACTGATTATTTAGTAAGTGTTAGTTGGAAAAATAATCCTAATGACACTTATTTCTTGCAAAGTAAAGGATCATAACTTAATCGTATTGCAATATTTACTGGGACAAAACCATAGCGAAAGGGATGTAAATAAAATTACATCCCTTTCGTATTGTACACGTGTATTTAGTACAGTTTTAATGCACAGATCAAAGATTGTTAAAAATAATGGATTTGTTGATATTTATAGGAGGAAGTATCCAATATTAATTAGTTAACATTATTTGTTATTTATCTTCACCATAATATTTGTTATTATATAAACAAGCCAAGACAGAGCTATGAAAATGTGTCAGGACCGGAAGGTAGCAGCACTAAGTAGAATCCTGTTTGTGGCGATACATACGAAGTTTAACCCACAAAGACTCTTTCTTTGTGGGTTTTGCATTATTCAAGAGGGGTGCGCTTTCCTGAAACCTCCTCAACTTCCTTAATGAAATCCTCCTAATGATACAAATTAACCGGTAACCCCTAGTCCTCCATGTAGTGTCATAGCCTGAGGGTGTCCCAAAATAATAAGTTTTGGAGGCACCCCTTTTTGTAACTCGAGAAGTTTCTGAAAATAAGCAAAATAGGCTTTTATATCAGTAGCAACACCCACCCATTGTACATATTTTGTTGGGGAGGATTCGAAATCATTATAATCACCTATTTTTAAAGTACTTTTGTCATACCTCGTTTTTTAAAAATGAAAATGCCCTTGGTTAAATTATTTAGGAGGTTAAATAAATGTACGATTTTCAAAATGAACTTCAAGCGTTAAATCTCGGTGATTTCCAAGCTTCCCAACCAGTGACGTACGATCCAAACCAACTCTATGGTGATCAGGACCGTTTATTCGTAGGTGTGGGTAGTTTTGGCCGTTGTTCTAGTTGCTTTAGCAGCTGTTTCAATTGCTTTAATTGTTTTAATTGTTTCAGTTGCTTTAACTGTTTTAATTGCGGCGGTGGGCATCGATGCGGCGGACATAATTGCGGCGGTGGGCATCGATGCGGTGGTCATAATTGCGGCGGCGGACATCGATGCGGTGGAGGACAACGCTGCGGAGGAAGGTAGTTTTCGCTTGATAAACGGAAAGCCAGTTGCTTATAGAGAAGAGCCCTTGCAATCGTCGCAGGGGCTCTTTTCTATAAGTATAAACATAAGGGACAAATTGCGGTACATAGGATAATAGTGATGATAATTAATGATGAGGACCTAAGGAGGAACGAAAGTGACAAATTTAACCCCTTCTGCGCGTCTGAAAGTAAAAAGGGACACGTTTTTTCTCCCATACCCCCACAGCGGTGTGTTTTTTCGGAACAATGTAAGTTCCTTCCGTATGGAAGGCAGTATGATCGATAAGTGGGTTGAAAAGTTAATGCCGATGTTTAATGGCCAGCACACTTTGGAGTATTTGACAAACGGATTACCGGGTCCATACCGGGACAGAGTGTTTGAAATTGCAGAAACGCTAGTAAGCAACGGATTTGCTCGAGATGTAAGCCAAGAACGTCCGCATCAATTGACGGAACAGGTTATAAAAAACCATGCTTCTCAAATCGAATTTGTCGATAACTTAATAGATTCAGGAGCGTTCCGTTTTCAATGCTATCGACAGTCGAAAGTGTTGGCTGTAGGATCAGGACCATTTTTTATTTCGTTGATTTCTTCGTTACTTACTTCCGGACATCCCAAGTTCAAAATCCTGATAATGGATACGGATCAGACCAATAGACGACGGTTGAACGAACTTGTGGCTCGTGCCCGTAAAACAGACGATGAGGTGGAGATAGAGGAGCTTAACCAAAACAAGGAAAGAGATTGGCAGGAAGTGATCAAACCGTTTGATTACATTTTGTATGTTTCAGAAAAGGCTGATGTAGAGGAACTACGACTTCTACATAAGGTTAGCAGGGATGAGAAGAAGGTGTTTCTCCCTGCTATTTGCTTGGAACAGGTCGGGTTAGCTGGACCGTTCGTGCATCCAAATTCAGAGGGGTGTTGGGAGTCTGCATGGCGCCGTCTTCACCAAACAGCACTCACCAATGACCAGCCATTTTCCGCATATTCTCCGACAGCAGGATCCATGCTTGCTAATGTGATTGTATTTGAGTTGTATAAGCATGTTACAGGTGTGTCTGAAAAGGAACAGAAAGAACGATTCTTTCTTCTAGATTTAGAAACACTTGAAGGCAACTGGCATCCGTACATTCCTCATCCACTAGTAACTGGACATCCGTCTGTTAGATTAGTAGAGGATATCGATGTAAGACTGGAACAGAGAACAGAGAATCGTGATCCGAGCCCATTATTGGTTCACTTTAATCAGCTGACATCCAAAGTGTCAGGGATTTTTCACAAATGGGAGGAAGGAGATTTAAAGCAGTTACCATTATCGCAGTGCTCCGTTCAGGCAGCCAATCCATTAGCGGAGGGACCTGCTGACCTATTGCAGGAGAGGGTATGTTCAGCACTGACACATCAGGAAGCGCGAATAGAAGCAGGGCTGACCGGAATAGAAATGTATGTCTCAAGAATGGCCGACATCTTTGAACTGCCTCCACAAGTGAAAGTAGCTGCTGGTGTTATGTTAGCGGAAGGGGTTTGCCGGGGGCTGCAAAAATGTTTGGAAGAGGAGTTAATCAGACAAAGCCGTGAGCCGAGTTATTCCGTTTCTATAGTGAAGTTGAGGAAGGTAGAGGATCAACGCTGCCGTTTTTATTTGCAGTCCCTAACGACTATGCAAGGTGCACCGACCATTGCCTTAGGCGAGAATGTGTGGGGATTTCCGGTTGTGTGGGTTGGCACAAGAGACGGATGGTATGGCAGTGTAGATATTAATAGAACCTTGGCACTGCGAAACGCGCTGCAGAAGGCTATTGCAAAAGGCCAAAACCATGGAGAATTGGAAACACCGCGATCATTGGAATTTACTTCGTTATCTTTGGATGAAAAAGAACCGCAAAGTATAGAAATTCCTACGTGTGAAGACAGGATTCAGTCCGAGGACCTCCAGGAAGCAATTAAAGTCCTTGAACGGAACAGAAAGCAGCTTCATGTGTATGAACTTGATGTGGAACCTTTTCTTAAACAGGAATTGGCAGGGGTATTCGGGGTATTGGTTCAAGAGGAGGGATTCAAGTGAGTGCTGTTGTGTTAGTGGTCGGAGAAGGGATATTGTCAGACCTCATATGTGAAGAAATGTCCTCTCAATACCTAGTGGTTCGTAAACCTAATTTCGAGAGCATTCTACCAGCCACCATCGATTTGGCATTGGTGCTGCAGGATGTATGGAATCCCTCTGTTTTTCAACAAGCTGAACAGGTTTTTCGTCGTATCAACACTTCATGGCTGCGAGGTTTTGTTTCTTTTGGAGAAGGAGTAATAGGTCCTCTGGTTCGGCCTGGTACCCCGGGTTGCACTCAATGTGCGGAGACAAGACGGCTTTTGACAGGAAACGACCGTAGAGACATGAGGGAGATGCAGAGGCGGTTGGAGTCAAATGGGGGAATGCACGAGGAAGCTTGGGCATCACGCACGGGACTCCAACAGTTGGCTCACTTAATCGAAGCCGAGGTAAAAAGAATCATACAAGGAGAAGAGGCGGCCTCCGAAGGAAAAGTCTGTTTTCTCAATCTGAAAACCCTGAATAGTTCATGGCATAAGTTCCTGCCTGACCCTTTGTGTACCGTTTGCAGTTCAATACCAGTCGATTCACCCGAAATGGCAGGTATTTCATTGAGACATACTCCGAAGTTTAACCGTGACCATTTCCGCACCCGTTCGCTAGATAGTCTGAGTACAGTTTTATTGAAAGACTATCTAGATCCACGTACTGGGCTCTTAAATGAAAAACTTGTCAACCTTGTTCATACATTTGCGGATGTAAGTGTTAATCTGCCTTTGTTCGAGGGAGATGAGGGAACAGCGGGCCGGACCAACTCCTTCGCGGTAAGTGAGTTAACGGCGATATTGGAAGGATTGGAGCGGTACTGTGGACTTCAGCCCCGTGGTAAACGGACCGTGGTCCATGATAGTTATAACCGCTTGAAAAATCAGGCACTCCATCCGATTGAAGTAGGTGTGCACGAAAAAGAACAGTACCAAAGACCTGATTTTCCATTTGAAGAATTTGATCCCGATCGCCCCATCAATTGGGTATGGGGATATTCATTTTTTCATGAACGTCCGATCTTGGTCCCCGAGTTGCTGGCCTATTACAGTTTGGGCTGCGGATCAAGAGGGTTCGTCTATGAGACTTCCAACGGATGTGCGTTAGGAGGTAGTTTAGAAGAAGCTATTTTCTATGGTATTTTGGAAGTGGTGGAGCGTGATTCGTTTTTAATGACTTGGTACGCGCAGCTTCCTTTGCCGCGTCTTGATCCATACTCCACTGCAGATCAAGAGCTTCTGTTAATGATTGACCGGATGCAAACGGTTGGCGGATATGATTTACATTTATATAACTCGACCATGGAGAACGGAATCCCCAGTATTTTAGCCATCGCGAAAAATAGAAAGCAAACAGGTTTGAATCTGATTTGTGCGGCTGGAGCTCATTTGGACCCAATACGGGCTGTGAAAACCGCGGTTCACGAGTTAGCTGGGATGATGCTGTCATTGGATGAGAAATTGGAGAAGAACAAGTCGGAGTATGTGCGTATGTTACATGACTCAAGCTTGGTAAGACAGATGGATGATCATGGTATGTTGTATGGATTACCGGAGGCCGAAGAGCGCCTAAAGTTTTTGCTAGAGGACAATCGCCCATTAAGAACCTTTGATCAGGAATATGGTTCTAGACGTAAGCATTTAGATCTTACCGATGATTTATTGGAACTTCTTCAAGAATTTCGCCGATTAAATCTCGATGTGATTGTGGTGGATCAGTCGACACCGGAAACGCTTCGAAACAATCTATATTGTGTGAAAGTGCTGATTCCTGGAATGCTTCCGATGACATTCGGACAGCATCTTACACGAATAACCGGACTCGAGAGGGTGTTAAGGGTCCCGATGGAATTGGGATATACAACGGAACCGCTGAGGACCGAACAGCTTAATCCCCATCCTCATCCGTTTCCATAAGCAGTCTCTAGGAGGCGATTGTTATGAATTGTGATGAGTTTCTGCACAATTTGCATTTCGATATTGAGAAGGCAAGCATTCCGAATTGGGAAGTGGATTGGGAGGATGGACCACTTGCCTATAAACTATACCGCGGTTTGCCTGTCGTACCATTACCCCTGAACGTACCGTTGACACTTGAAGGTTCTAAACATCGCTTAAAGCCTGATCTTCGTGAAATCGGTCATTTTCTTTGGTATGTCTACGGGCTGACTCAATTTAGTCAATCTGTTA
>NZ_JAKFCQ010000098.1:0-3973 GCF_036676585.1 Robertmurraya sp. | reverse complement strand
TTTGTCGAAATTCTGTAGATTTTTTCCTTTTTTAGGGTGAATTGTAGAATGAATCAAGTTATAATAGTTTAAAGATAGATAGGAAGAGGGATTCTACAGTGGCATATTCACAGGAAAAGCTAGTGGAGGAAAAGGTTTTTAAAGATCCCGTTCATCGTTATGTACATGTGAGAGACCGTGTGATTTGGGATTTGATTGGTACGAAGGAATTCCAACGTCTACGCCGGATTAAGCAGCTTGGAACGACATATCTTACATTTCACGGGGCAGAGCATAGCCGTTTTAACCATTCGCTCGGAGTCTATGAAATCATACGCCGCATTATTGATGATGTGTTTGATGGACGACCGGAGTGGAACAGTGAGCAGCGCTTGCTTTCACTTTGTGCTGCACTCCTTCACGACCTTGGACATGGACCCTTTTCGCATTCGTTTGAAAAAGTATTTGACCTCGATCATGAAGCTTTTACCCAAAAGATTATTCTTGGCAACACAGAAGTAAATAGGGTTCTTACAAAAGTAAGCAAAGATTTTCCAAAGATGGTCGCTGAGGTGATCGCCAAAACCTCACCGAACAAGCTTGTGATTAGCTTGATTTCGAGCCAGATTGACGCGGACCGTATGGATTATTTGCAGAGGGATGCGTATTTTACAGGTGTGAGCTATGGGCATTTTGATATGGAACGGATTCTTCGTGTGATGCGGCCGAAGGAAGATCAAGTCGTTATTAAGCAAAGCGGTATGCATGCAGTGGAAGACTACATAATGAGTCGATACCAAATGTATTGGCAGGTGTACTTCCATCCCGTTACTCGTAGTGCAGAGGTGATTCTGACAAAGATACTCCACCGTGCCAAGCATTTGTACCAAAAAGGCTACCAATTTAAGCAAGAGCCGATTCATTTTTATTCTGTATTTGCTGAAAATATCACCCTTCATGACTATTTGAAATTAGATGAAGCGGTTATTCTCTATTACTTCCAAATGTGGGAAGAGGAAGAGGATTTGATCTTACGTGACTTATGTGTCCGTTTTATGGATCGAAATCTGTTTAAATACGTGGAGTTTGACCCAGCAAAAGAATATAAGAAGCTAAGCGAGCTTTCTACTTTATTTGCTAAGGCTGGACTTGACCCGGAGTATTATTTGGTGGTTGATTCCTCGTCTGACTTACCATATGACTTTTATCGCCCAGGTGAGGAAGAAGAACGCCTGCCGATACAACTGCTCATGAAAAATGGAGAAGTAAGAGAGCTTTCAAGGGAATCTCAAATCGTTGATGCCATTTCAGGGAAAAGAAGAACGGACCATAAGTTGTATTTCCCTGCGGATCTTTTAAAGGACGATTCATCCAAAAAGAATATTAAAAAGCAAATTCGCAACTTACTAGACCTATGAGATAGGTGCTTGATATAAATATAGAAGTAGGAGAGGGTCTCATTGTTAAAGGATCATGCCAAAATAATGCAAGCTTTTGCAGCGGCAGGGGAAATTGTTGGTCGGAAAAAACTGCAAAAAATGATTTATATAGCGAAAAAAGTAGATTTTCCTTTCCAAGAGAGGTTTCAGTTTCACTTTTATGGACCTTACTCCGAAGAGTTGACCCTTCGCGTAGAGGAGCTATGCAATATGGGCTTTCTTAACGAGGTAAAGGAGAAAAAGGGCGGTTACATGCAGTACCGCTACTCCTTAACAGATGAGGGAATGGAATTTTTAAATATGAACCTAGTGGAACTTCCAGCATTAGAGGATTGTTTAACCGACATGAATAGCCAGAATGCTAGGTTTCTAGAACTGGTATCAACCGTACTTTTCTTTGACGATTTAGAAGTAGAGGAAGTAAAGGAGAAAATCTTTACTCTAAAGAGCAAGCAAAAATACACAGAAGACGAAATTAAGCAGGCGTATGAATATATTGAAGCATTAAAGGGGAAAGTAGTCCCTGTATAAAAAAGAGGCTTGGACGTTTTATGTCCAAGCCTTTTTAGTTAGAAAATGTAATTGTCGGTTGTTATGCAGGATCGAGCATGTATTCCAATAGGAATACCAGTGAAGAGCATGCATAACAACCGACACTCAGTAACTAATTTTATTCGTCAGACAGCCTTTTCCCAGCAATCCCATAATTATTTTTCGTCATTTCATCTATGAATACAACGACTTTCTCAGCAGGTGCTCCAGTTGTTTCCACAACAGCAGCAGTTACTTTTTCCACAAGAGCTTTCTTTTGGTCGTCTGTACGGCCTTCTAGCATTTTTACGGTTACGTATGGCATGATAATTGCCTCCTTGAGAGATATGTAAGTTCTTCATACATAATCATAATGTTCCAAACGGGAGAAAGGAATACTCATTTTTCCATTTATCCTATATTTCATGTATAATTTGGCTAAATAGAGTCTTCGAAAAGGAGTTGTCGTGTTGGAGCAATTATCTAGGTTTTTAGCTTTTGATTTAGCAATGATTCCATACGTGGTTATTACGCTTATAATAGCGTTTTCTGTCCATGAATTTGCCCATGCGTGGGTGGCCTTTAAGTTCGGGGATCATACGGCGAAAAATCAGGGCAGACTAACTCTAAATCCGATGAAGCACTTGGACCCATTTGGCACATTGTTAATTTTTTTAATTGGATTCGGGTGGGCGAAACCTGTTCCAGTCAATCGCTTTTTCTTTAAAAATCCTCGGTTAGCAGGTATTCTTGTATCGATAGCAGGACCCCTCAGCAATCTATTGCTATCCATTTTTGGCTTTGTGTTATTGTATGGATTGGTGGCTACTGGTGCGGTGGAAACTCTACCATCATACGTGTTTGAGTTTCTTAATATATTTTTGTATTTAAATGTTGCTTTATTTGTATTCAATCTGTTGCCATTTCCGCCGTTAGATGGATATCGAATTATTGAGGATCTCGTGCCGGTGAATGTACGGGCTAAAATGACACAGTATGAGCAGTACGGGGCACTAATCTTTCTAATTTTAGTTATAACTCCGCTTGATCAATATACGATTGACCCACTGTATTCCACAGTCGTTCCGTCGATTCTTTCGACTTTAGATCAGTTCTTTTATCAGTTATTTTTGTAGGAGGCGTTCATTTTTATGGAAGAAAAAAAGAAGAAAAGTATTGGTTTTAATATAATTAAAAGTGATCCAACCGAGGGGCATGGAGGATTTGGTGTAGGAGCTCTTACCCTAGATAATGTATCTCCCGTTATTATTGATGTGGAAGCAGGGGAAGCAGTCATTGATGTTGGGGCCATGCACGCAAGAAGTGTTGTGGAAAAAGGAATTAAGTTTTTAAAAACAAAGGAAGAAGTTCCAAACGCCAAGCCGTATTGGCTGGTTTGGGTCACGATTGATCGAAAGCAGGAAGGACCGTATTATGCGGGAGTGACCGCTTGTGAAATGACGGTGGACCGTGAAATTCGTCGTGGCTATAAGTCACTACCAGAGCATGTGAATCGCATGGATAAGTCGATTAAACGTCATATCATCGTCGATCATATGGATAGTCGTTCAAAAGGAATTCTAGCTGAGTTTTTGAAAAACCATGACGCGGGTATGTGGGAAAGATCAGAAGAGAGATTGAAGTCGGATCTTCAGGGATAAGAAAATTATTCCAAAAAGGTTTTTTAAACAAATTGTAAGGAAATACTTGCCGTTTTCCGTTAAAAAAAGTAAACTTTAAACAGCGATAACACGCTATAGCACTAGGACAGAAAAAGCCCCGAGTACATGTGACTCGGGGCTTTTTCGTATATTTGAATAGTGATGGGTTTTGGCGATGGCCTGTAAAAGCAAGTAAGTATTGTGAACCGCAAATAACTTGGGCAAATCGCAAATAAATTTTGATGATCGCAAATAAGTTTCAGGAATCGCAAATAAATTTTGATGATCGCAAATAAGTTTCAGGAATCGCAAATAAAATCTGGGAATCGCAAATAAATTTTTGAAATCGCAAATAAAATCTGA
>NZ_JAKFCQ010000097.1:0-6521 GCF_036676585.1 Robertmurraya sp. | reverse complement strand
GAGAAACTTCCGAAAAATGGTACCTTGATTATGAATTTGTTTACGAAATCCGAAAAGGGTGAAAACCAACAATCCCACCCAGTAGTTTTAGAAGTGTTTGAATAATAAAGGAAGGCTGACGAACTCGTCAGCCTTCTTTTTTTAAAAGATAAGATAAGATTTTCGACTTTGAGAATTGTCTAGCTCCAGCGCCCTAGCACCTAGTGTCCTTCGCTCTCCGTCCTACGATAAGTCAAGCACGAATGCGCCTCTGGCTCTTCGTGTTTCCTTTATCTCAGTTGGAGCGCTCCAGGCCATACGGTGCTGAACAGGGCGCTTGCGCTTTTCTTATATATCTAGCTCGTTTTGCATTTCTCGCAGCTGCGCTTGTTCAGCTACAGTGGAGTTAGCATATGCAGAAGATAAAGCATTTTTGGCTCTTGATATCGCTTCATACTGGCCGCTGCCCGTTGCGTTTTTGGCAAGGTCAACTGCTTTTCTGGCTTCGATAAATAGTCTATTTCCCATTATATTCCACCAAGTGATGATTCTTTCACATTTGCCATTTTTTGTGCTTCTGCTTCTGCATAGGTTGTATGATATGGGATACGATCGTCATGCTTGGATACTGCATCTACACCTTGTTGTACAAAGCGTTTTGATTTATTGCGTTTACCCATTGCAAATCCCTCCATATCCGAGCTATTTTGAAGTAACAGGCTTGCTACCTCAAGTGTTAGTATGCTCACTAATCTGCTCGCTTACTAGAAGAAAAAATGGGAGGGTTTGTATATATTGTTACAGTGCTTTTAAGTTTAAATAATCATTTAAGTAGATAGCAATTCCATCTTCCTCGTTAGTAAGTGTAACCTCATTCGCAAGGGTCTTTAGTTGCTGAATGCCATTGCCCATCGCAATTCCCCGACCAGCATACTCAATCATTTCAAAATCATTATCCTCGTCGCCAAAAGCAATAATTCTTTCCTTTGGAATATGTAGGAACTCTGATACCTTTTTTAGGCCAACCGCTTTGTTCAAACCTGATTTCACAATTTCAATCACATGCCATGGATCAGCCCAACGACGATGATCAATAACCTCTGCATGAACATCTGATAAATGCTTACGGATTTCCTGCACTTGCTCTTCTTCTGTGTGTATCAGCATACTAGTTGGTGACTCTTTTAGGAACCTTCGTAAATCACCTGTTGTAATATTCGGTTTTCCTAAACCGAATATATCTAAAAGTTTTTCATCATGATAATGAAAATACACATCGTCAATGACTTCAGCAATAATATTGTGAAAGGAAAAAGAGTCTAGTGCCTCAACAATATCCTTTGCCACTTCTATATCTAAAGGCGTATGATACGCTCCCCACTGGTTAGAACGGGGGTGGTGAATAAATGCACCGTTAAAATTTACAATTGGAGTCGTAAGGTTTAATTCATGGTAATACATTTCGCTTGAGCGGAATGGCCTTCCCGTAGCAATCATAATCTCATGTCCTTGTTCTCTGGCGCTGTTAAGGACTTTTTTCGTTTTTTCAGAAATGGTCTTATCGTCTTTTAATAAAGTACCATCAAGGTCTAAAGCAATTAAATGTTTTTCTCTCATGTCTATCCCTCGATTCATGACGTAGTAGGTTAAGTGTAAACCTTTAGGAAAATACTTGTCCACATGATACACTAAAATATAGAAATTCTTAATAAAAGAATGTTGTACATATTCTTATGTTAACAATATTGCTTCCCTTCTGTAAAAAAATTCAACTTATTATTGGAGGTTTTCTTTGTGATTTCTGTTGAAAATAAACAAATAGGGGAGATTCCATTATTACATTTGGCTCGTACGAACCTTTTTGATAAGAAGCTCCCTCTCGTGATTTTTATACATGGGTTTATGAGTGCGAAGGAACATAATTTGCATTATGCTTATTTACTGGCTGAAAAAGGGTTTCGTGTGTTACTACCAGACTGTCTGTATCATGGGGAGAGACAGACGGAAGAAACTAGTTCCCATTTGCAGTTTCATTTTTGGGAAATTGTTTTACAAACCATTTCAGAACTGAAAGATCTGAAGAAGTATTTTGAAGAAAGTCAGTTGATCGAATCTGAAAAGATTGGAGTTGTTGGAACTTCAATGGGAGGAATTGTTACTCTAGGTGCATTAACACAGTATCCATGGATTCATACTGCTGTAAGTCTTATGGGTATGCCTTATTATGAAAAACTTGCTAAAGCGCAAATTGCAGAGCTGAAAAATCAAGGAAAAGAACTGCCAATTGAGCAGTCAGCTATTGATGAATTATTTGATCGTCTTCGAGAAAGAGACTTAAGCCTGCAACCGGAAAAATTAATGGGAAGACCACTTTTATTTTGGCATGGGAAAAGGGACAATATTGTTCCGTATTCATATGCGTATGATTACTACGAAAGCATTAAGAAACATTATCAACAAACCCCTCAGTTACTACATTTTATTAGTGACGAAAAGGCTGATCATAAGGTCAGCAGAGAAGGGCTGTTAAAAACCGTTGAGTGGTTTGATAAGCATTTACTTTCATCAAGTATGATGTACGTCACTTCAGCAGAAAAATAATCATTATATTATAACTTATGTAAACCATTTTGTTATCATGTAAATAGAGTTGAACTTTAAGGAGTGATTATAATGGATCAAGATTTAAAAGATAGTATTATGGGGGCTTTGGAATTAGTTGTTGACCCAGAGCTTGGAATAGATATTGTGAACCTTGGCCTTGTTTATGATATTGAGATGGACGAAGAAGGTACTGCGACCATTACAATGACGTTAACTTCAATGGGTTGTCCGTTAGCAGGTTCTATTGTGGAAAATGTGAAAGAGGCTCTAAGTGATATCCCTGAAGTTAAAAAGACAGAAGTAAATATCGTCTGGAGCCCACCATGGTCTAAAGATAGAATGTCAAGATACGCAAAGATTGCGCTTGGAATTCGATAGGACGGAAGCTAACCGCTCGTGCGGTTAGCTTTTTTTTATAAAAAATATGATTGTGTGAGCTAGTTCACTTATTTCAGGAGAAGATCCCTATACAATGGACGTATATGATTCATAAAGTTGTGCTTTGTCAGGAGGTCCTCAATGTGATGGTCAGTCGAGACTTTAACAAAGATCCGTTTATTGTTATTTGGGAGTTAACGAGAGCTTGTCAGCTAAAATGCCTTCACTGTCGTGCAGAAGCACAGTATAAAACAGATCCAAGGGAATTAACCTTTGAAGAAGGTAAAAAATTAATAAATGAAATATATGAAATGAATAATCCTATGCTCGTATTTACAGGCGGAGATCCGCTTTTGAGAAAAGATGTATTTGATATTGCCGAATATGCTGTAAAAAAAGGTGTACGCGTATCGATGACACCAAGTGCCACACCAAATGTTACGAAAGAGTCAATCGAAAAAGCCAAGGAGGTAGGTCTCTCACGTTGGGCCTTTAGTTTAGACGGTCCGACTGCTGAAATACATGACCATTTTCGTGGCACAGCAGGTTCATTTGACTTAACCATAGAAAGAATTCAGTACCTTCATGAACTTGAAATACCGATTCAAATCAACACGGTGATCTCTCGCTACAATTATGAATACCTAGACGAGATGGCTGCACTAGTTGAGAAGTTGCAATGTGTTTTGTGGAGTGTCTTTTTCTTAGTACCAACTGGTAGAGGACAAGAAAAAGATATGATTTCTCCAGTAGAGCATGAAAAAGTATTTATCTGGCTTCAGGAGCTGAGCAAACGCGTACCTTTTGATATAAAAACGACAGCCGCTCAACATTATCGACGTGTGTTTATTCAGCAAAAAATGAAAGAAGAGAAGAATAAGGAAAATATATCTTATTTGGATGCTTTAACTAGTCAGGGCTTAACAGGAAGTATTGATGGGTTAGGAAGAGCTCCCAAGGGGGTCAATGACGGAAACGGTTTTGTATTTATTTCTCATATTGGGGACGTGTACCCGAGTGGGCTGTTACCAATAAAAGCAGGGAATGTGCGTGAGCAGCCGTTAGCCGAGATTTATAGAGAATCACCGATTTTTAAAGACTTGAGGAACCCTGATAAATATAAAGGGAAGTGTGGCGTATGTGAGTTCAGATATGTGTGCGGTGGCTCACGCTCAAGAGCATATGCTATGACAGGAGATTACCTAGAAAGTGAACCATTTTGTGTTTATGTGCCAAAGGCTTTAAGATCAAAGAAAGCATAAAAAAAGAGTGCAGAAAATCTCTGCACTCCGATTTATTCAATACTGCAATAAACCTTTGGACAATTTTCACAACCAATTTCATCTCTTAAATATTGTAGATTATGAACGATGATTTTACTCTTTTTAATAGAAATAATTTGCTCTTTTTTTAGTTCATTTAAGATGCGATTGGTACTTTCACGGGAAGTTCCACAAAAATTGGCAAGTTCTTGATTTGTTAGTGGAAGATCGATAAGGATCCCATTTTGTACCTCTACACCATAACTATTGGTCATACGGATCAGAGTCGAATATAATGCACCTTTCTTTCCGTTTAAAACGAGATCACGGAACTTCGTTTGCGTTTTTCTGAAATGATCGCTCATCCATTTTAAAAACTCTAGGGCAAGAGAACTGTTTTGAAAGATTTCTTTCTCAAGGACGTCCTTATTAATTGCAGCAATTTCTGCATCTTCAAGTACCCTAGCGCTAAGCAAATATTTAGGGGAATGAGTAAAAAGTGTTAGTTCTCCACAAATATCATTTTTACCGCAAATCCTTAATGACAGCTCCCTGCCATCGGATGTAATTTTACTAATCTGTACCTTCCCTGACAGAATGACGTACATTTCCTCTGCTTCCATTCCTTCTTGAAAGATAAAAGTATTTTTTTCTCCAATAAAACGGCGGTCAGCCAGATGAAGAAGTTCTTTTATCTCTATTGAATGAGTTTCTTTTACAACTGCTGACATCCGGATTCACCCTTTTTTAGACATTAATGATTCTATCATCTACAATGAGGGCAATAAGAATTGTTGTCAATAACTTCACGAATGATGTAACAATATGTTCACGTTTAATAAAATAGTTATGTTGTAAAGTGATTTACCGTTATAATAAAATAAACTACAATGCATGCAAGATACTCTTGCGATGGAGTTGATTATCATGAATAAAATTACTGATCAATTAAACCGTCCGTTACGAGATTTAAGAATATCGGTTATCGATCGATGCAATTTCAGGTGTCAGTACTGCATGCCAGCAGAGGTGTTTGGTCCCGATTTTGCTTTTTTACCTAGAAATGAATTGCTTAGCTACGAAGAGATTGAGCGGTTGGCTTATATATTTGTGGGACTTGGAGTGGAAAAAATACGGCTCACAGGTGGCGAGCCTCTCCTTCGAAAACAGCTTCCTTTGCTTGTTGAGAAGCTCTCTAAAATAAAGGGCTTAAAGGATATTGGCTTAACAACGAACGGAGTTCTTTTACCAAAGTATGCTGAGGAATTAAAGGATGCTGGTCTTAAGAGGGTAAATGTTAGCCTTGATAGCTTGAATGACGAGCTCTTTGGTGAGATTAATGGTCGCGGTGTGAAAACTGGACCTGTAATAGAAGGAATTCATGCGGCCCAAAAAGCAGGGCTAGGTGTCAAACTGAATATGGTTGTTAAAAAAGGATTAAATGATCAAGAGATTGTTCCTATGGCACAATTTTGTAAAGATAATGGACTACAACTCCGTTTTATTGAGTACATGGATGTTGGTAGTACAAACGGATGGAAAATGGATGACGTTGTAACAAAAAAGGAAATTTATGAACGATTAAATGAGCATTATTTGTTAGAGCCTGTTGATCCCGATTATTTCGGAGAAGTTGCTAAGCGATATCGATACAAGGGTTCAAACGTAGATGTCGGGTTTATTACTTCTGTTTCTGAGTCGTTTTGCTCTAGCTGTACTCGTTCGAGACTTTCTGCTAATGGACAGCTCTTTACTTGTTTGTTTAATGGGAACGGACACGATATTCGTGACTTTATGAGAAGCGGTGTGTCTGATTTGGAAATTGAACAAAGAATTACTGAAATTTGGAATGGAAGAAATGATCGTTATTCGGATGAAAGAACGGAAGAAACAATAGCAAATAAAAAGAAAATTGAAATGTCCTATATAGGGGGATAAATAAAAACTACTTCTGCTTAAGAAGTAGTTTCAGATTGTCGACAAAAGGCAGCGAAAAGCTCGCTGCCTTTTGTCATTTTTTATTTGGAATGGTAGAGAAAAGGCTGATTTCCGCTCCAGGTGCTTGCTTTCCGGGGGGCAGGCGGTGAGCCTCCTCGTCGCTTAACGCTCCTGCGGGGTCTCACCTGTCCTGCTGATCCCCCAGGAGTCAAGCACCTTCCGCTCCAATCAGCGGTTTAGCTGTTAAAGATTGACTAGGAAAACTTGTGCAATAAGGATTCCTAGTCATTGTCAAGCAACTTAGTATGAACTGAATGAAGATCATCTTAATTAAAACCACTGGATCCATACTTGGACGTC
>NZ_JAKFCQ010000096.1:0-55229 GCF_036676585.1 Robertmurraya sp. | reverse complement strand
AAAATTCATATTATTAATGATTAAGCAGACTTTTTTCTGCTTATTTTTTTCCGTGTAAAAAGGTATAGGGCTGCCCTATACCTTAAACATTCCACCAAGACCCTTTACCATCGAAGAGACTTGGGTGACTGCATTCATCATCTGTCCAGCTGTATCAACCATTTTGTTAACGTCAAATGTTCCATCCTGTGTTTTAAAAGAGTTCATTATTGATTTCACACCAGTTGGCGGCCGTGGTATAGCAGATTGTTTAGGATAAGGGTGCGAAAATGGTTGGTTATATTGACCATATGCAAATTGATTGTGATACGATATTTCAGGTTGTTGAAGAGGATTATGAAGAACGGCTTCCGAAAGCTTATGCTTCTTTTCTTGTTGGTATGGCTGATTTCCCTGATATGGATAATCAAAACCCTGTCCCTGAAATCCTCCCCCACCGTATGGATATGCTGGGCCATAAAAGGATTCATTAGGAAAATAGTTATAACCGTTTTGTACCGGTCCTGCGTAGTTCATATTGTACATAGGAACATTCATAGGTTGTTCAAAGTAGTTGGCGTATGCCTCTGGCCGAGTATGGACTGCTTCATTTCCCCAATTATATGGATAGGCTTCATTCATCATCGGTTGTAGTTGTGGACGATTATATCTTGATCGTTTATATCTTTGACCAAACAAGGGCACACAACCTCCTTTCTTATATTCACTGCTATAATTTATGTTTCATCCGCCTATATGGTGAATAAAGAATAAATTATCTGTTATATATCACCATTTTTGTCTAACGGTGTCGGAAGTCTCAATATTTAAAAAAACATCAGTTTGTGCCTCCACATGATACGATAATAGAGAAGAAACAACCTATATAAAGGGGGAATTTAGGTGAATATTCAAGAATTAAAAAATCATTTCCAATTAATTAAAAAATACGAAGCACAAGATGCAAACGAGTTATTAGACTTTGTTAAGAAATGTTATATTTTCAATGAAATAACTACTTGTGAATACCGTAATCTTGTTTATGAACTTGAAACACTAGGTGCAAAAACCCCTGAACTTGAATCATCTATGTAAAATACATTCGTATAAATGTTAAAAAAGTAGCACCTCTCCTAAATGGCGAGTGTGCTACTTTTTATGTTTCATATTTATTTATATTTGCTCGTAAAATGGTTAAAACATATCTTACAGACTGAAGGTAGTTTATGAATCTTGTTCGACTTGTTTCAGGAAAAAAAGCTTGTACAGAAATCATTTCCATTTGTTCGGCTGCTGATTCAATTTGAGTAGCATGAAGATTTTTCGGTCGATTTTCCTCAATCCAAGACGCCGATTCCATTTTCCAGCGATCTACCACCTCTTTTACTTCGTCAGCAAATGGTTTAACTTTCGTAAAAAAGTCACCCTTCTCACCTGACATCTTCACGGAAAGAAATGTATCTTCTATTTCCTTTGTATATTCGTACAAACGTTCATTTAAATGTCCTAACATTGAATGATTATCCAAGTTGCAATGCTCCTTTATCACATATACCCCTACTATAAAGGATAAACGAGAAAATTGAAAAGTTTAAGCAGTCGTTCTCTTATGTTGTCTATCATTTGTAGACTCATTTTGGGCTAAGTTGAACTTTCCCTCTAGTATATAATAGCGGTTTTCCGTTTTCCATAAGCTTTTTTGTTGTTGCTTTAACATATCTGCTTCAATATCATCCAGTTTAAAATCAATAGATTTTTCTAGTTCCTCAAGATCGTTGTGTATTTCAGAAAGCATTTGTAAAATATCTGATTTTAGAATCATCGAACATCCCTCCAAGAATATTTTTCAGCTCTAAGTAAATCTCTTTTGTACTTATTCTTTGTCTTCTTCTAACCTCCTTCCCTTATGACAAAACTAGAAGCAATTCGCCAAAAGAAGTGTAAAATTTTTGTTCTCCCAACTAGGTTTCGACATGAATGAAAAAATGAAGGATGAAACAAACTAATCTCGGAGGTGGTAAAGAATGAAAAAGAGAAATCAAAACAATGAAAAAGAAAATACTCAACCAAAAAAGCTGGAAGAAACAAAACCTGGGTATGGAGATAAAAAGCTTGAAGGTATCGACCGTCCTTCAACGTGAATATATAAAAAGCAAGAATCTATGAAGATTCTTGCTTTTTATATACGTTTCTTCATTTGAAGTAACTTATAACACATAATACAAAAACGAAGATGTTTCTGTTTATTCAAGTACCAATGAGTCATTTCCCATGGGTGTCTGTGAGTAATCGCCGTATTGAACCATTTATTTTTCACTCGAGGGTGATTTGTCCACTCATTCGGAAGATGGATATGGTGTTTAATAACCGGGTAGGTTTCTCTTAAAACGGGGGTAGTTTCTTCCTTGTTTTTCATAAATTGTTCGTAATCATGCCTCGACCCAGTGTGTGCCGTTGTTTTCGCAAAATGAAAGACCTTCGTGAATATTTCGGGATCAAACAGAATATCAGCTAATCTTTTCCCTAAATCAATTCGGTTATCCACCTCTTGAAAACCATATACACTTGCTCCATAAAGCTCTCCATGATGAGTAGGAAATAAAACAGCACTAAAATGAAGATAATCCTGAAAAGCAAAGAGAAGTGAGTGAAACACTTTTTTATAATAGATTGGATGCTCAATCACTGGTTTTTGAATGATATTTTGCTCATTGATGATGAGTGCCGTCATCAGTCTTCTTTTATCTTTCTCCCTCCAATAATACGCCCATTCATTACTCATAAAAGACGAAACATGAAAATATCGTAATAAGTGAAACAACGGAGTATTTAGTTTCGTCGAATATTCATACAGCAACAATTGGGGGTAGGCATCCTGAAAAATTAACCAGTTCGCTCGCTCATAGGTTAAATACAATTGTTTTCTTGTTTCTGCTTCTAAAACCTGAGGAAACCACTTTCCTTCTAAGTCACACATGTTCCAGCCAGCATTTCTTGACACCATACTTGCCAAAAAGGACCAAAGAATATCCGAATGATTTAAAAAATACGTAAAATACGCATCTGTTCTTGAAATATTGTCTATATTACTCGACTCAACTTTTTGCATAATTTCTGTAACCATTTGCTGCTCATCTAAATGATTAAAGGTATTTTTGATTTCTTTTTACTCCCTTCCAATGCTATCTTACGTTATAATTCGTTAATCGGTAGTTTTTATTCACCCTATCTGGGGCCAATTTTGGTATGATAGTGTAGTTAAAGAGGTGTTAGAAAATGAATATTCATTATCCTAATGGAAGAAAGTTTATGAATCAGTTAAGCACCGGTCAAACAGTGAAGGCACGAAAGGACCCAACCTATAGCAACCGAGGAATGACGTTAGAGGAGGATTTAAACGAAACAAATGAATTTTACTTATTAAATAATATTGCCGTTATTCACAAAAAACCGACACCGGTTCAAATTGTAGAAGTAAATTATCCAAAAAGAAGTGCTGCTGTAATAAAAGAAGCCTACTTCAAGCAAGCCTCTACAACTGATTATAACGGCGTATATAAGGGAAAATACATTGATTTTGAAGCAAAGGAAACAAAAAATTCAACTTCATTCCCCTTACAAAATTTTCATGAGCACCAAATTCAGCACATGGAAAAAGTCATTCAACAAGATGGAATTTGCTTTGTTATTCTTCGTTTTTCGAGTACAGAAGAAGTATTTCTGTTAGAAGCAAAGCAATTGTTATCGTATTGGGAGCGGATGAAAGAAGGAGGTCGAAAGTCTATTACAAAAGAAGAGTTACTTTCGACTGCACATCTTATTTCACTTGGCTTTCGCCCTAGAATTGACTATATTAAGAAAATAGATTATCTATATAATCTCTAATTTTTATCTTTTTCTTAAGGGGAAGTAAGCTTTTTAGTAAGAAAGGAAGGAATCAATATGGCAGAGCAATATCAATCTAGAGAGGAGCGCCGCAAACAGTTAGAAAAACAGAAACAATCTAATAAGAAAAAAGGCAAAAAGCCTGCGAAAGGATTGTTCATGAAGATTTTTCTTATCCTTGTCGCACTTGGAATTACAGGGATTGTTGTCGGTGCTGCTACATTTGCATATATGATTAAAGACACTCCAGAGCTTGATGAAACGCTTTTAAAGGATCCCATTTCCTCCCAAGTCTTTGATATGAACGGGGAGCCTTTCACGGAAATAGGGTCTGTAAAAAGGGACTATGTAAATTATGAAGATATTCCGGAAACAGTCAGAGACGCCTTTATTGCAACGGAGGACTCTCGCTTTTTTGAACATAATGGAATTGACTTGATTCGTTTAGGTGGCGCGGTTATCGCGAACGTTACCGACGGCTTCGGCTCTGAAGGAGCTAGTACGATTACACAGCAGGTTGTAAAAAATTCATTCTTAACTCATGAAAAAACTCTTTCACGTAAAGCACAAGAAGCATGGCTCTCTTTCCAGCTAGAACAAAAGTATACGAAGGAAGAAATTTTTGAAATTTACGTAAATAAAAACTGGATGGGCAGTGGTGGACACGGTGTTGCTACAGCTGCAAGAACTTATTACGATAAAAGCTTGGATGAGCTTACATTAGATGAAGCAGCATTATTAGCTGGTTTGCCACAGAGTCCAGCAAATTATGACCCTTTTAAATATCCTGAAAATGCAAAAAAACGCAGGGATATTGTTCTCTCATTAATGAATCAACACGGCTATATTACAGAGGAAGAAATGGTAGCTGCACAATCGGTTGATGTCTCTGCTGCACTTGTACCAGAAGACAAACGTGAGACCAATGGGGAAATTGCCTATGACTCCTTTGTCGGACAGGTTATTAAAGAAATTGAAGAAAAGTATCCTGATCTTGATCCTTTTTCTGAAGGATTAAAAATTTACACAACATTAGATACAACTGCTCAACACTATGTAGAACAAATTCTAGATGGCAATGAAATTGTTGAATTCCCTGATGAAAAATTTCAAGCAGGGATTACCTTATTAGATACAAAAACGGGAGCCATTCGTGCACTCGGTGGTGGAAGAAACCAAACACAAACATTCGGATTTAACTACGCGACTGACCCTAGACGTCAGCCTGGATCGACTATTAAACCGGTTTTAGACTACGGTCCTGCCATTGAATACTTGAATTGGGGAACCTATCAGACCTTAGTGGATGAACCATACACGTATTCTAGTGGGCAAGAAATTAATAACTGGGATAACAAGCATATGGGCTCGATGACGATGAGAACAGCTCTTGCTCTTTCTCGTAACATACCTGCCTTAAAAGCAATGCAAGAAGTTGGACTTGATAAATCAAAAGAATTCGGTGCGAAACTTGGAATACCTGTTAGTGAGTTAACGGAATCATATTCCAT
Organism: Robertmurraya sp.; assembly: GCF_036676585.1. NCBI lineage: Bacteria > Bacillati > Bacillota > Bacilli > Caryophanales > Bacillaceae > Robertmurraya > Robertmurraya sp. The sequence continues at coordinate 49,854 of NZ_JAKFCQ010000096.1, read as the reverse complement.
TGGTGGATTAGGTGGAGCCGATAAAGGCGTTTCCTCCCTTCAAATGGCAGGCGCATATAGCGCATTCGGAAATAACGGCTTTTACACAGAACCATATTCCGTCGTTACGATTGAACTTCGTGATGGAACAAAGCTTGATTTAAAACCTGAAACTGAAGTGGTTATGAAAGATTATACTGCCTTCATGATCACTGATATGTTAAAGGATGTTTTAACATACGGTACGGGTTCTCGTGCAAGAGTAGACGGCCTTGCAGTCGCTGGTAAAACGGGAACGACGAACTACCCTACTGCTGAACGAGAAAAATATGGTATCCCTAATAGTGCCGTTCCTGATTCTTGGTTTGTTGGTTACACAACCAACTACACAGCAGCGGTCTGGACAGGATATGATGATCGTACGCAAAATTGGCTAACAAGTGATGAACAAAAAATCTCACAATATATTTTTAAAAACCTTATGACCCATGTATCTCAAGGGAAAGAAACTGCTGACTTTGCAGTACCTAACAGTGTAGAAAAAGTACGAATCGAAAAAGGTACGTTCCCTGCAAAGCTAGCAAGCGAATACACTCCTAATGATCAAGTAATCATTGAGTATGCAGTTAAAGGGAGTGCACCAAAACAAGTATCTAACAAATACGATAAGCCTGCAGCACCTAGTAATTTAAAAGTTACTCTTGATGAAGCGACGAAGGAACTACTTGTTACTTGGGAATACAACGGTGAAAATGCGGAAGGCGTTCAATTCCAGTTATATGGATCCTTAAATGATGGTGGAGAACAACTTCTAAACACCACTGCAGAGAAGCAAGTTCGCTTAAAAGCAGAAACACCAGGCTATTATACCTTTAAGGTAATTGCCGTTCGTGATACTCAGCTAAGTGAAGCAGCAACTACAACAATAGAAGTAATGATTCCACAAGAAGAAGAACAAGAAGTGGAAGAGGACGAAACCGAAAATGAGGATGGTACCGACGAGGGAACCACCGAAACGGGAGAAACAGACACTGATACAAATACTGGAAATACAGGCGCCGGAACTGGGAACACTGGTTCCACAACTGGAAATGGAAATACTGGTACTGGAAATACCGGCAATCAAGAAACAGGTAATAATTAATAAAAAGGCATCTTTAGAATTTTTCTAAAGATGCCTTTTTTGCGTATTGCTTTTCCAATTCTTTAAAGAGCTCTACTAATTGCTTAAAAGAGTGGAAAGAGCCCTGTCTTCCCTGGATAAAACTCAATCTTTCCTCAACATTAATGGGCTTCATTTTTAATTCTTTAAAGGAAACATTTTCAGGTATGTGTTCCATGTTATTTACTAACCATAACACTTTATGAAATAAAGATAAGCCTTTATCCATTAGCATAGCGGTGTCTTGTTTTTCTCTAATTTTAATAAGCTCCTCAATCTGTCTCTCCATGTTTTTCCACTCTAGAAATCCATTTTGAATATCATTTTTGCTCATGAACAACCAGTTGACCTTTCATTCTCTTTTTTCCTTCTCGGCATAAGTCTAATAAAGGACAGCTTAGACACTGAGGATTTTGTGCTTTGCAATGATATCGGCCAAAGAAAATCATGCGGTGGTGGGTTACTGACCACTCATCCCTCGGTACCTTTTTCATTAGTGTTTTCTCAACTTCTAATACGGAGTCCTTCCAACGACATATTGCCAGTCTTTTACTCACTCTTTCAACATGAGTATCTACCGCAATGGCTGGTATACCAAAAGCAACTGACACGACTACGTTAGCTGTTTTTCTACCAACACCAGGAAGCTTAGTTAGCTCATCGCGATCCATAGGTACTTCCCCATTGTACTCATCTAGTAGAAGCTGAGAGAGCTTTTGAATATTTTTTGCTTTATTTCGAAAGAGACCAATTGACCTGATGTCGTTTTGCAGCTCTTCAAGTGAAACTTTCAAATAATCTTCTGGAGTTTTATATTTTTCAAACAATGTTTTTGTTACCTTGTTTACAAGTACGTCGGTACATTGGGCAGATAATGCCACTGCTACCACGAGTTCAAAAGGATTTGAATGATTTAATTCACAATGCGCTTCAGGAAACATTTCTCCCATACTATCCAAACAAAATCTTATTTGCTCTTTATTCAGCATTTCATTCACTCAACTTTCAAAAAAATGTAAAAAAAATGAGAGACTATGCTCTCTTGCAAGATTTATTGTTCGAGCCAATTATAGAATGGAATAGGCTCGGTTTTATTTTCTGGTCGCTCAATTTGTTTATTTTTCGCTTGTTGTTGATGCGGCCTAAATCTTTTTCCATAATTTTTTGCCTGCTCAACCGTTTTGATTCCGTTCTTTTTCCACTCAAAAAGAATGCGATCAATATATCTGAAATTCAACTTACCTGAAATAACGGCTTCCTTTAATGCTGCCTTGATAATCACAGGGTCATGCCGATCATCATCCATCCAGAGAGCAAGGGTCTCGCACTCAAATGGCGATAATGGTCTACCAAATTCCTGTTCAAAGCAAGTGTACACATCCGTTTCAACTGTTTGTTGCTCCATAACAACTTTGGCTTTTTTCTGTTGTAAAAAAACATCCAAAAGCTTATCCCAAAGCGGATCCAGTGAGTATTTCTCAAATCGAATTCCATCGCTTGAATGCCCATCTTGAATCTCAATTAGTCCCTTTTGGATAAGTCGGCGAAGCATATCAGAGCACTGAGTACTTGTAATTGTCATTAGAGAAGATATCTCATTTGGGGTTGGAAAACTATTGCCTCTCTCGGTAAAACTATATACGTGAATTAATAATAATAATTCAAGTTCATCAATATTAAGAAGTTTATAAGAAGTTAATAATGCATTAGGGATCGTAGTATTCCCTAGTTTCATCCAATCAAGCATATTTTCTTTCATTCAAGACACCTCCCCTTTAGTATAACATGAAGTATGATGATCAGTAAGGAACTTTCAGTGATTGCCAAATATATACTAGACCAAAATAAAAGTAGGTACTAGTAAGGTGTGATTTCCGCTGCGGCTGGACGCTTTCCGCGGGCGGGGCCGAGCCGCTTCCCTCGCTACGAGGAGGCTCACCGCCCGCCCCCCGGAAAGCAAGCGCCCGGAGCGGAAATTAGCCATTTTTCCACCATCCCCTTTCAAAAAAAATGACAAAAGACAGCGAGAAAGAGTTTCTCACTGCCTTTTGTTGACAATCTGAAAGCTCGCATAAGCGAGCTTCTTCTTTGATTAAGGATATAAGCGGTTTAATAAACGTGGGAACGGAATCGTTTCTCTAACATGCTCGACGCCACTTATCCACGCTACTGTTCTTTCTAAACCAAGACCGAATCCTGAATGCGGAACAGAACCAAATTCTCTTAATTGTAAATACCATTCATAAGCTTCTAAAGCTAGTCCATGATCCGTTAAGCGTTGCTTTAAAAGCTCATAATCATGAATACGCTCTGACCCGCCGATAATTTCTCCATATCCTTCTGGAGCAATTAAATCTGCACATAAAACAACATCATCACGGTTTGGATGCGGCTGCATATAAAATGGCTTTAAAGTTGTAGGGTAATGGGTAATAAACACAGGCTTATCATAGCTCTCTGCAATCGCCGTTTCATGTGGTGCACCAAAATCATCACCCCAAGAAATATCTGTGAAGCCCTTCTCGTGTAAGAATTTAATGGCATCATCATAACTGATTCTAGGGAAAGGTGCTTGAATTTTCTCAAGCTTCTCCGTATCTCTACCTAATGTCTTTAATTCTAATTGGCAGTTCTTCAAAACAGATTGAACAATATGTGACACATACTGCTCTTGAACCTCTAAGTTTTCTTCAAACTCCACAAATGCCATTTCAGGTTCTATCATCCAAAACTCAATTAAATGTCGGCGAGTCTTTGATTTTTCTGCTCGGAAAGTAGGTCCAAATGAAAATACCTTTCCTAACGCCATAGCTGCTGCTTCCATATATAACTGTCCACTTTGTGAAAGATATGCATCCTCGTCAAAGTACTTTGTTGCAAATAATTCCGTTGTTCCCTCAGGCGCACTACCTGTTAGAATCGGAGGATCAACCTTTGCAAATCCTTGCTCATTAAAAAACTCATACGTAGCTCGAATAATTTCATTACGGATCTTCATCACCGCATGCTGACGCTTAGAACGTAACCAAAGATGTCTATTATCCATTAAGAATTCTGTTCCATGTTCCTTTGGTGTAATTGGATAATCAACCGATTGATGAATCACATCAATTCCTTTTACTTGCAGCTCGAACCCGAATGGAGAACGCTCATCTTTTTGTACCGTTCCTATCACATATACAGAAGATTCTTGCGTGATTCCTTTTGCTTGCTGAAATACTTCTTCAGCTACTTCTGCTTTTACAACAACACCCTGAATAAAGCCTGTCCCATCGCGAAGCTGAAGGAAAGCTATTTTTCCACTAGAACGCTTATTAGCAATCCAAGCGCCTATTTTAACATCTTCTCCAACATATTTGTGAACTTGTGAAATAGTTGTTTTATTCACGACAATTCCCTCCAAAAAATCTAAAAAGAAGCTAAAAGTATGTATAAAATATTTGTTTATAACACCTATAAGTAAGTATCAACTTCTCTTTAACAGTTTAAACTTCCTTTGAATGCGTAAAGTCCCATCTCATTATACAATTCGAAATATAGACTATCAAGTTTATATCAAAGAAAAAACAGAATGCCTAGGCACTCTGTTTTCACTATATTAGGCCATTTTACTTTCTACGAAGGTTTTCATACGTTTAATAGCTTCTTCTAACTGGTTTAATGACGTCGCATAAGATAGGCGAATATTATCAGGTGTTCCGAAGCCAGAACCAGGAACAACGGCAACCTTTGCCTCCTCAAGTAAGCCTTCCACAAATCCATCTACTGAATCATACCCACAGGCTTGAGCCGCTTTGCTTGCATTTGGGTATAGATAAAATGCACCTTGCGGCTTCACACATGTAAAGCCTGGGATTTGTAATAGCTGTTCAAAAATAATGTTTAAGCGCTCTTCAAAAGCCTTTTTCATTTCAGCAACAGGTTCCTGTGAACCGTTATATGCCGCAATTGCCCCAAATTGAGCAGTTGTCGTAGGGTTTGAAGTACTATGACTAGCAAGATTGGTCATAGCAGCAATAATTTCACGATTTCCTGCTGCGTATCCAATTCTCCATCCTGTCATGGAATGTGACTTTGACACTCCATTAATGATGATCGTTTGTTCTTTTAATTCAGGAGATAATTGAGCAATAGAAACATGTTTACTTTCTCCATAAACAAGCTTTTCATAAATCTCGTCAGAAACGATTAATACATTTTTTTGCAAACAAATTTGACCTAGCTCGAATAGTTCCTTCTCTGTATACAACATTCCCGTTGGATTACTTGGAGAATTGATAATTACCGCCTTTGTCTTTTCTGTAATGGCGTCAGACAATTGAGCAGGTGTAATTTTAAACTCATTTTCTTCTAGTCCATCGATATAAACTGGTTGTCCTCCAGCTAACTTTACTTGTTCAGGGTAACTTACCCAATAAGGAGTTGGGATGATGACTTCATCCCCCTCATCTAAGATTACTTGAAAAAGTGTATAAAGAGCGTGTTTGGCTCCATTTGTAACAATGATTTCTTTTGCTGTATAGTCAATGCCTTGATCTTCTTTAAACTTTGTCGCAATCGCGGCTAAAAGCTTTGGCAATCCTGCAGAAGGTGTATACTTTGTGTGACCCTCATTCATTGATGCAACAGCTGCATCAATGATATGCTGTGGCGTATTAAAATCTGGCTCCCCAGCACCTAATCCAATCACATCATGGCCTTCTTCCTTTAATGCTTTTGCCTTTGCAGTAATTGCTAAAGTTGTCGATGGTGTTAATGCCTTTACTCTTTTCGCTAATGCAAATCCCATTTTCTTTGCCTCCAAAATTTATAAGTTCTTTATTTCTCTAACTTCTTCCCCTGTTTCAAAATCAATGTAGAAGTAGTTAATCTTATCGTTGTTTGAGCGATAGTAAATTTCCCATAGTGGGTTGTTCTTTTCCATCCCTAAACGAACATCTATAATTTGGTTGGGAGATACTTCATTAGATAAAGTATTAATAGCTTCAGACTTTGTGATTCCATCTTCTGCGGGTAAAACCACAATTTTTCCACCTTTTTCAGGAATCCAAGCAATCAGCTTTTCCCCTTCTTTGTTGCTACCTTGAACAACATAATACGCATTCGATCCATGGTATAGCGAAAATTCCGTAATATCAGTTATTTCCGTTTCTTCCTTAGCGATTGCTGTAGCACGACTTTCCGCGTCAGCAATTGGCTCAGTTGCGTTTAAATATATTTTAATCGTAATTCCGATGAGGATAATTACTCCAATTATTGCAATCCAAAACCACTTCTTCATGAATTTAGCACCACTTTATGTACGATAAATAGTAAATACTGCTTTTGAGTTATCTTGTTGATCTAGAGCTAGACCGAACATTAAATTCTCTCTTTTTAACGTCCGATTTAAGGCATCGACCACCTTATAAAGGTCTGATGTATACTCAACCTTTACAGTTGACAATACCTCTATTTTACTTTCCACTACATCTTTCACTCCATTCTCTAATATTTGTTAGCAATAGCTTTTTCAGAAAAGGTTACAATATATTTAAGCAACTGCTTATTTCTTATCAAACATTATAACAGCTTTTGAGCGATTGATATTAAATTTTTTTCTAGTTCACACACAATTTTCCCGCGCTGTATGAGCGCGGACTTTTTTATTCCTCTGACTTTGAAATAGATATGATTTCATAGTTCGTAGGAGTGAATTTAATTGTTAAAATTCCATGCATTTTTGTGTAATGAACATCAAGCCATATATCTTGAAGTAGCTTTAATATATCCTGATGGGGAGCTATATGCTTAGATTGAAATATAACAGCCAATTGTGGATCCATATGTCTTAATAATTTTTCATTTATGGAATTCTCCATTGCAAATTGTGGGATTTTGACGATATTTACATTTGAAAGATCATACTTTAACAACGTACGATTTGATTCCTCGGTCATTGATGTAAGAATGAGAAATCGGCTACTCTTATATGTAAAAGAAAGGTCCAAGCCTTCTTCTTTAGAAGCACCATTGTATAAAACTTCTGCTTCAAGATTTTGGACAAGCATTTGCTTTGTACCCTGAGTCCAAAGATGTATTCCAATATCCTGAATCTCGTTACTTCCCGTTTTTATCGTTTCTATTTTTTCTGCTATAGACTTGCTTGTGATGACCTGCTTTACATCATAAAATTCAGTAAGCATATTCAAATTACCAACATACCCTTCTTCCGGGCTTGTCAAGAAGATGGTTGAAATATGACTGACCTTATATAGCTTCAATACGCGCTTTAATTCTTCCTCTGTATCTTGATGACCTGTATTAATTAAGATATGTTCTCCTTGCCCATTTTGGATTAGTGTTGCTTCCCCATTTGTTAAAGGCAAAAATGTAACGGCTAATTCATCTTCTTTTAAGTTCAAGTCAATGCTTTCTACTTCAGCAGGTACAAACGGAGAATCCGCAGGTATGTAATACCAATTCGCTAAAATCATGCAGATCGTAAAAATAATACTCATATTCGTCCCCCCTAATACTCTAAATTTTAGTTTGTGATGTTTAAGAAAATTTATCCATTTAGAGGGGACCTGTTATTTAAAGCCATTCTTCTATTACGGTTAACATTTCATTAATGTCTAATGTTTTTACTGGAACAGTAGGAATCGATTTTAAAAAGGCTTTCCCATATGTGGTTGTCACAATTCTTCGATCAAAAATAATAACAAACCCTCTGTCCGTCTTCTTCCTAATTAACCTTCCAAAACCTTGTTTAAATCGTAATACTGCTTCAGGTAATGAATGCTTTGAAAAAGGATTTTGACCTTTCGCTTGTATTAATTCTCCTTTTGCTTCCGCAATCGGGTCGTCTGGAGGTGTGAAAGGCAATCGAACGATAATCAGGCAACTTAGAGCTTCCCCTGGTATATCAATCCCTTCCCAGAAACTGCTTGTTCCTAATAAGATTGATTTTTCAAACCGTTGAAAATTTCTCGTCAGTCTCGATCTACTTCCGCTTGTAATTCCTTGAGCAAATAGAACATAGTCATCTAATAGACCACTTTCTTTGATTAGATCATATGTCTTCTTTAACATATCATACGAAGTAAAGAGTATCAGCATTCTTCCCTTTGTTGCTTCTGCAATAGAGATAATGTGTTCAGTAATTGCTGCCACATAATCTGATAAAGGTACCTTATTTATTTCCGGTAAATCTTCCGGTATTAATACTTGGACCTGTTCCTTATAGGCAAAAGGAGAAGGAATTTGAAGGGTACTACAATTCTCTTTCCCTATCCCTAGTGAATCTAAAACATAATCAAATGATTGGTTTACTGTCATAGTAGCAGATGTAAGTACCGCACTTTTTTTCTTATCAAAAAAATGTTCCTTTAAAAATTCAGAAATAATTACAGGTTGAGAATAGATAGACGTTAAATTTTGCGTTGCTCTTCCATCCATTTCAATCCAGGTAACATGTGAAGGTAGAGGATGAATAATGAGATTCTTCATTTGGTTTCGAATCTGTTCAATCTCCTCTAAGAACGATATTACTTCATTCATAGTAATTTTTTGATGATAATCAAGCGTAAGTTGTTGGCTTTTTACGAGCTCCACCCATTTACATACGGTCTCATGTAAATCCTTCAATAAAAACTGACATCGCTCCGCAGAAGCAACCGCCGAGTGCCATTCTTTAGCCGATTCATCATGGGTCACTCTTTTAATCAATCTTTGGTTTCCTTTTTTTGCGTTCTTTTTTACAAATAACGCAATTGCTCTAAATAAGTCGTCTAATTCAAACTGAAGTTCAACGATCATTTCATTTATTTGAAAAGAGTGTAAGAGTTGATCGTCGTCTTCAATAGGCAATTTCTTAAAGATTTGCTCTAATTCATAGAAGGTTTGTCTCTGATCGGTACTACCAAACTGACTTATAAGCATTCTTATTGATAAATAATCAATGGACTGATTAAAACTCTTACCAACTGCTTTTTCGAAATGATGAGCTTCATCGATAATGACAAATTCAAAAGGAGGAAGGATACTATTTTCTGCATTCAAGTCAGCCATTAACAATGAGTGATTTGTAATAATAATTTTTGCATCATTTACCCGTTGTCTAGTGAGAAAATAGAAATCGTGAGATAGCCATGAACGATCCTTCACGAAGGACGAACTATCATTTTTTATACGATTCCAGTAAAGAAGACCTCCACTTGATAAGTTCAGTTCCTCGTAATCACCTGTTATTGTTTGTGTGAGCCATACTAAGATTTGCATCTTTGTTAAGCTTGTGTCGTAATTATCTTCCTCTTCGTATAAGGATTGGTGAAACTTTTCTAGGCTTATATAATGGTGTCTCCCCTTTAAGAGTACTACTTCTAGAGGGAAGTCTACCATTTTTTTTAGCAATGGAATATCTTTTGTTAGCAATTGTTCTTGAAGTTGTGTCGTGTACGTACTTACCACGATTTTATGATTTGTGTTGTTAGCAAATATCGCTGCTGGTAACAAATAAGCCAATGATTTTCCGACCCCTGTTCCAGCTTCGATCAGAGCATGACGCTCCTCTTTAAATGCTGAATACACATGGTCGAGCATTTGAACCTGTCCATCTCGCTTCTCATAATCCTTAAATGCCTTTTGAAACATTGCTTCTTTTTCTTCGGTCGTGCTCGGATAGATTCCATCTGCAAGATGTTGTATCTCTTCTAACTCTTCCTTCTTCCTCAAAACAAGACCTTGAAATATTTCCAGTCCTTCAGGCATCATGTCTCTTGTGCAAGACTTTCCTAGTACATACTCATCTAGCAACAAGGAGATGTCACTTTTTAAGCCCCCAGCGAGTTTTAAGAGTTGTCTTAAAGTGAGTTCCGGAAGATCCTTTAACAATTTAATTAAAATGAGGAAAAGCTCAGCTGTTACATATGCATCACTATCTGCCTGATGTGGGCGATCATGTGCTAGTCCCTCTTGAATCGAAAGGTCGGTTAATTTAAAGCTATCAGCAGTAGGAAAGACAACCCTCGAAAGCTCAACTGTATCAATAACTGGTCCAAAAAATCCTTCATACCCTGATTGAATTAACTCTTCCTGAAGAAAAGAAAGGTCAAATAAAACATTATGAGCGACAAAAAAAGCACCATCTAATAATTGTAAAATTTTCGGTGCTATCTCAGAGAAGGTTGGCGCGTCCTTTAACATGTCATTATTAAGACCAGTCAACTCCTCGATAAAAAGAGGGATGGGTTTATCTGAACTTACCAAAGAAGAAAACGTTTCTTTAATTTCGCCGTTTTCCACCACTACAGCGGCAAATTGAATAATTTTATCCCCTTTTTTCGGTGAATTTCCTGTGGTTTCTAAATCTACTACTACAAAACGATTTGTCATTCGTCACACCTCGAACATTCATTCAATCAAACGGTAACACAAATTAGCCAAAAGAAAAAGTAGAAGCCATTGATTGAATGGAATATGGCTATGAAAAAACCCCCTTTGGAAGGGGGAATTATCGTATCGTTCTTTCTGGTTCCGCATGAAGTAATTCTACAATTTGATTTTGCTCATTCATAATGGCTACTTTCGGTTCGTGGGAGGCAACCTTATCTTCTGCAACTAATGCGTATGAGATAATGATGACTACGTCTCCTTCTTGGACTAATCGTGCTGCTGCTCCATTTAAGCAAACAACACCGCTACCTCTTGTCCCAGGAATAATATATGTTTCAAATCTAGCTCCATTATTATTATTCACAATTTGTACTTTTTCATTAGCAACCATACCTACAGCATCTAAAATATCTGTATCAATGGTAATGCTTCCTACATAATTTAAATTCGCTTCCGTAACTCTTGCGCGATGGATTTTTCCGTTCATCATCGTACGAAACATAGTCATTTCTCCTCTCCTTCTTCTCGTTATCTATATAGTGAACACAAGATTATCTATTAAGCGAGCATTCGTAAACTTCACTGCTATAGCGATGATGATTTTCCCTTCTAGAACCTCTAGGTTTTCCAGTTCTGGATAAGAGTAGATTTCTATATAATCAACCGCTCCTGATGAATTATTACTAATCGTATTTTTCATATTTGAAATGATTACATCTATATCTCTTTCCCCTGCACGGATTTGTTTTTCCGCTTCTTTTAAGCTTTTATACAGGACAGATGCTTCCTCTCGCTCTTTAGACGTTAATCTTACATTGCGGGAGCTCTTTGCTAAACCGTCCTCTTCCCTTACAGTTTCTACAGGAATTAATTCAATTGGGAAATGCAAATCAGTAATTAACCCATCAACAACCGCTACCTGCTGTGCATCCTTCATACCAAAATACGCACGAGTTGGCTGTATAATATGAAATAGCTTCGCTAATACGGTCGCAACTCCATCAAAATGCCCAGGTCTTGAGCTTCCACAAAGTACATCAACCCTCTTTTGAATAACAAGTGTAACAGAAGGCTTCGATGGATACATTTCTTCAACAGATGGATAAAAAATATAATCTACCTTTTCATTTTTAGCTATTTCACTATCACGCTCAAAATCCCGCGGATAAGCATCAAGGTCCTCATTCGGTCCAAACTGTAATGGATTGACAAATATACTCATAATTACAATATCATTTTCTTCTCTTGCTTTTTTTACTAAACGGACATGACCCTCGTGAAGGTAACCCATGGTTGGGACATAACCGATTGAAAGCTTGTCATTTTTTAGCGATTGAACTTCTTTTTGCATTTGTGAAATTGAAGTGATTACTTTCATCTTTCTCCTCCATACAGACCCTTTAACTCTTCTTCTTTCATCGAAAAGCTTTGATCATCTGAAGGGAATTGACTGCTCTTCACCTCAGATACATAAGCTGAAATTCCTTTAGTAGCTACCTCATCTACATTACCATATGTCTTCACAAATTTTGGAACTCTATTCACACCGTAAGTGACTACATCATGATAGACAAGAACTTGGCCATCTACGTCCACACCTGCACCAATTCCAATAACCGGTATAGATAATTGCTTCGTGATTTCCCGTGCCAGTTGTTTTGGTACACACTCTAAAACAAGCATGAATGCGCCTGCTTCTTCACAAAGCTTCGCGTCTTGAACTAATTTTTGTGCCGCTTGAGCGTCCTTCCCTTGAACCTTGTAACCACCTAACACAGCTACTGACTGAGGTGTTAGACCTAAATGTGCACAAACAGGAATCCCTGCATTAGTTAAGGCTTGAATATGTTCTAGTACCCCATCTGCACCTTCAAGCTTTAGAGCCTGTGCTCCGGTTTCTTGAATCATTTTTGCACCAGTTATTAAAGTATCCCGGACGGATAAATGATAGCTCATAAAAGGCATATCGACAACTGTAAAAGTATTGGAAGCTCCGCGTCTTACCGCTTTACTGTGGTGAATCATATCAGCTGTTGTCACTGGAATCGTTGAATCATACCCTAACACAACCATCCCTAATGAATCACCCACAAGGATCATGTCTACTTCGCAACCTTCTGCTTGCTTGGCTGAAGGATAATCATACGCGGTTAACATAACGATTTTCTCACCATTTTTTTTCATACTTCTAAAATCATTCAACTGTTTCATATACATTCTCCTTTCCCGGAGAGGAACAAAACATTTGATTACAATATAAAAAGGAATCCTAAAAATACACAGAAGGATCCCTGAAAATTTGATGTTTTGTTTATCCCTCTGTCCCGGTCCATATTTGGATCTAGGCAGACTACTTATAAAATTTTGTATATACCAAATGGTGCAGTTCACCGTGGATACTGCCCGACGCTTCAAATTATAGCAAAATCTTCTTAAATTATCTATTTACAAATTAGTGAAGTTCTATGTCTGCGGAATAAATATGATGTATTTCACCTAAATCATCTTCTACCTTCAGCACACCCTCATCGGTAATTCCAAGTGCTTTTCCACTAATTGAACCATTCAAGGTTCTTGCTGTGATTTCTTTTCCGATGCTTATTGCATAGCTTTCCCATAATAACTTAATAGGATAAAAACCTTTATCTAAAAAAATCTTGTATAGCGTTTCAAACTTTTGGAAAATAACTTTTATTAATTCAGCTCTGTCCAGTTCCTTCCCTTCCTTTATACGTAAGGAAGTAGCAATTTCACGAAGTTCAGGTGGAAAATCATCTTCTGTTTGATTAATGTTCAAACCCATTCCGATAATAACCGAAATAATTCGGTCCGCATCTGCCTGAAGCTCAGTCAAAATCCCAGTCACTTTTTGTTGCTCAATTAATATATCATTCGGCCATTTAATTTGCGGTGTTAAACTAGTTGTTTCTTCAATTGCTTGTACAATTGCTACTGCAGTAAGTAAAGTAAGCTGCGGTGCTCTTTGAATGGGTATTTTCGGTCTTAAAATAAGGCTCATCCAAATCCCCGTAGATTTTGGTGAATGCCACACACGATCCATTCTTCCTCTTCCGCCTTTTTGTTCCTCAGCAATCACAACGGTCCCTTCTACCGCCCCTTCATGCGATAACAAATGAGCAATCTTTTGAGTAGAATCAACCGTTTCTTCATAATGAATGACTTTACCGATAAACTCTGTTTTTAACCCCAATTGTACGCGATCAGCTGAAATACTCTTTGGCAAGTTTAAGATTTTATATCCCTTTTTCCTAACCGCCTCTAATTCAAAGCCTTCTTTTCTTAAATCCTCAATATGCTTCCATACAGCTGTTCTTGAACAACCCATTACATCTGCTAAGTACTGTCCAGAAACATACTCTTGCTCGGAGTTCGTAAATGCCTCAAGAAGCTTTTTTCTTAATTCAGACTGCATTTTGTCACCCACTCTTTTATAACCTCATTTTTATTCTCAAGTCTTCCATGGAGAATTTCTGTTTCAATCTCCTTAAGTACATCCTTCACCCATGGCCCTGCATTTTTCTGTTTCCATTCAATTAGGTCTGATCCTGAAACTTTTACATCCGCTAAAGAATGAATAGGAAGAGCTTCAATGATTGTCTGAAGGTTGGCAAATGCAAGGGGATCAACATTCCTTTGGTAAGCTTGGTAAATCTTCTCCACTTGAAGCGCCGTCTCTTTTCCAGAAGCATATACGGACTCGATTGACCAGCTATTTCTTGAGCGTTCACTTAACCATTTTGACAAATTAGCAATCTGTTGAACCCTTTTATTTGAGAATCTTAATCCGATAAAGAATTGTTTAATTTCTTTTTCGCCTTTTTGTAAAAGATTTGAAAATAAAGCCCATTTTTCATCAATGAATAATGATTGAATCGGCAGTTGGGATAACTCCAACAATGCTGCTTTTTTATCGAGAAAACCCGGTATGTATTTATGTATTTCTGTTATTATTAACAATTGAATTCCTTGAGACGTATGAGCTCCACTAAGCAGTTTATCTAATTCGGCTGCAATCCTTTCAACCGCAATATGTGAAAGTAAGTGTTTATTATCCTTTATTCCTTCGTATGTATCTGGATCTAATACAAAAGCAAGCTTGCTAACAAACCTGATTCCTCTTAGCATGCGAAGCGCATCCTCCGAAAAGCGCTCACTAGCCATCCCTACGGTACGAATTGTTTTAGCTTCGATATCTATTTTTCCTTCAAAAGGATCAAGTATCTCCCCAAATCGATTCATTGCCACGGCATTCATCGTAAAGTCACGCCTTGCAAGGTCTTCTTCAATGGATCGAATAAATGTTACGGAAGTAGGTCTCCGATAATCTACATAATCTGCCTCAGAGCGAAAGGTCGTAATTTCATACGAATGGTTATCGTATAGAACCATGACCGTTCCATGTTCAATCCCAAGGTCAATTGTTTTTGGAAATATCTCTTTAATTTCTCTTGGTGTCGCAGATGATGCAATATCAATATCATTGATAGGAAGTCCAAGTAAATAATCACGAACAGAGCCTCCCACAAAGTAGGCTTTAAACCCAGCTTTTTCAATTAACTCAAGGACTGGAATCGCTGACTTAAATGGTTCTTTCATATGGTTGTTCACCGCTTTGCAATAAACTTTTATATAAGTCTTCGTATTGCTTAACGATTGTTGTCGCTTGGAATTTCTCTCTTACAAGCGAAACAGAGGCTTCACTGAATTGCTGATGCTTCATCGAATTTTGTAAAAGATCTATTGCTTTTTCAGACATATCCTCAATGTCTCCAAGTTCACAAATATACCCACTTAGACCATGGTCAATAACTTCAGGGATGCCCCCTACATTAGTTCCGATACATGGGACGCCGCAAGCCATCGCTTCTAATGCAACTAATCCAAAGCTTTCTTTTTCAGATAATAAAAGCATGAGGTCACTAATTGAATATAGCTCCTCTACACTATCTTGTTTGCCAAGAAACAACACTTTATCTTCAATATTTAGCTTTTTAACTAGTTTACAAACCACTGTCATTTCTGGTCCATCGCCTACAAGCAATAGCTTAGCTGGAATTCCTTTTGTAATCTTCTCAAATGTACGAACAACATCCTGGACCCTTTTCACTGGTCTAAAATTAGATACATGAATGACTACCTTTTCTTCAGGAAGAATTCCATACTCGTCTTTTAAATGAGATGAGTTTGATCTTTTATAGACTCGTTCATCAATAAAGTTATAAACCGTTTCGATTGTTTTATCAGGATTTATCAGGTCGTACGTCTGACTAATTAAGGATTTAGACACAGCTGTAACAATATCTGATTTTTCAATTCCAAATCGAATGGCATCCGTTAATGAAGGATCATACCCCAAAACAGTAATATCGGTACCGTGTAGTGTGGTTACAATCTTTACATCTCTTCCACTCATTTGCTTTGCTAAAATGGCACAAACAGCGTGCGGAATCGCATAATGGACATGAAGAAGATCCAACTCTTCACGGTTAATAACCTCCGCCATCTTACTAGCTAGAGCAATATCATAGGGCGGATATTGAAAGACCGAGTATTGATTTACCTCTACTTGATGGTAATACACATTATGGTACATCCTATTTAACCGAAATGGGAGGCTCGAAGAAATGAAATGAATCTCGTGCCCATTTTCTGCCAACATTTTCCCAAGCTCGGTAGCAATGACTCCCGAACCCCCTACTGTTGGATAACAGGTAATACCTATTTTCATTTTTTTATTCATTGTTATTCTCCTAGTAAATCACGATTGAGTAAAATCGGAGCTCTTACTTTAAAACCTTCTGCGTAAAGAGTTCCAACTTCTTTACCAAATAAACGCTCCCTTGCCTCCAAAGCTGGAATATAATTATTCGTGAGCGGTGTGTCTACACTGTCCGCTTGCTTTGTAAACTGACTTTTATATGCCTCTAGACTTTCTTTTTTCCTTTCATACATATTCGACACATCGATTACGAAATCAGGAGTAGAAAATCCGTTAATCATATAGTAGTAAAGCTGCTTAGGGCGGTAGGCCATATCATCAAATCCTGTCTGAAACTTTTGAATACCGGCAGAAAAAAAAGCTTCTTCCACAATTCTGGCGCAGTTTCCATGATCAGGGTGACGATCTTTTTCATAAGGAACAAAAACAATCTCCGGTCGATTTTTCCGAATGATATGAGCGACTTGACGAATCGCTTCCTCTGTTAATAATAAACCTCGATCAGGAAGATTTAATGTAATTCGTTCTTTTACACCGAGAATGTCAGCCGCTTTCATCGCTTCTTCTTGGCGAAGTTCTACTGTTCCGTTACTTGAAAGCTCAGCTTTTGTTAAATCACATATTACCACTGTTTTCCCTTCAGATGTGTATTTCGCAATAGTTCCACCCATGCCAATTTCAACATCATCTGCATGTGCTCCAAAGGATAGGATATGTATATTATTTGCCATTGCCCTCACCTTGTTCTTGATGGATGATGTCTCTCCAGGCAAGATCACCACGCTCGAGCCCTTTTATTAGTACTTCCGCCGTCCCAATATTAGTTGCTAACGGAATGGCGTACACATCACAGAGGCGTACTAACGCAGTCACGTCCGGTTCATGCGGTTGCGCCGTAAGAGGATCTCTAAAGAAAAACACCATATCCATTGAATTTTTAGCGATCATTGCCCCGATCTCTTGGTCCCCACCAAGTGGTCCTGACTGGAATCGCTGTATCGACAATCCCGTTGCTTCCATAATTCTTAGGCCAGTCGTTCCTGTGGCAAACAAGGTATGCTCTTCAAAAATCTCCTTATAGGCGATTGCAAAACGTACTAACTCATCCTTTTTATTATCATGAGCAATTAAGGCAATGTTCAAGATAATTCCCCTCCTAGTTATTCGATTATATTTTCTAAACCATAAACAAACACATTAAGCTTCATCACTGAGTCAACTGCCAGCTTTACACCTGACATAAACGACTCACGATTATATGAGTCATGGCGAATAGAAAGGGTTTGACCTGATGAACCAAACATGACCTGTTGATGGGCAATTAACCCCGGTAAACGTACAGAATGAATATGCATCCCTTCAAAATTTGCTCCTCTAGCACCAGACAACGTTTCTTTTTCGTTTGCATGCCCTTGCTCTTTATGATCCCTTACTTCTGCAATCATCTGGGCAGTTTTCAAAGCAGTTCCCGATGGCGCATCTAGTTTCTGATCATGATGTAACTCGATAATCTCAACATCTTGAAAGTATCTACCTGCTAGACGTGCAAATTTCATCATTAATACAGCCCCTAGAGCAAAGTTTGGGGCAATAATGCAGCCTCTTTTTTGGTCATCACAAAGACGTTCTAGCTCTTTTAAGTTATCATCAGAAAAACCGGTCGTACCAACAACCGGTCTAACACCATGTAGAAGAGCGGTTTTTGCATGGTACATTCCAAATTCAGGTGTTGTTAAATCAATTAATACATCAGGTTTTACTGTATTAAAACATTCTTCGATTTCCGTAAATATAGGTGCATCTGCAGAGGGAAACCCAATATCACTAAGCTTCCCCCCATTATTCTTATAGTCGAGTGCTCCAACAAGCTCATATTCCTCAGTATTCATAACAAGCTTTACTGCCTCAGAACCCATTCTTCCACGAGGTCCTGCAACTACTACTTTAATCTTTTCCACAATTATTCCCCTTCCGTTTCAATTCTTGTCCATCGATTTTTATCTCGTGTATTAAACTTCTCCATTACACGGTTATGGGCTTCTTCTAAATCAATATTGAGTGAATTTGCAAAGCAAATGAGAACAAATAACATATCTCCAAGTTCTTCTTCAATGGTATTTTCCTTCTCAGATGCCTTTTTTGGTTTCTCACCGTAATAATGATTTACTTCTCGAGCTAGTTCACCAAGCTCTTCTGTCATTCTTGCAAGCATAGCAAGTGGACTAAAATAACCTTCTTTAAACTGGCTAATGTATGTATTTACCTCTTCTTGCAATTGCTTCATTGTCTTATTACTGTTTTCCAAAGGTATTCACCTCATATCATATCGTGTGCAGCCATTTTTCTCTACACCTATTATTACAATGTTAGCTAAAAGGACCACTATTTACAAATATTTTGATAATGAACACTCCATCAGATTCTAATGAAGAACAGCTATGATATTGCGTTTAAACTTTGATTTCCCTTATAATTAGAAACGCACTAATAGAAATAGCTAAAAATTTCCGTTTATAAAGTGAGGTCAACAGCATGCTTTTTACGCTTAAACTAAAGAATATCTTCTTTATTCTACTCGGTTCCGCTATCTTTTCCTTTGGTATTGTTCATTTTAATATGCAAAACAATCTAGCTGAAGGTGGTTTTACAGGTATAACCTTATTACTATATTTTTTATTTAATTTAGATCCTTCCTACACAAATCTCCTCTTAAACATTCCTTTATTTATTATTGGCTGGCGATTATTAGGAAGAAATGTCTTTTATTATACACTTATTGGTACACTTGCAGTCTCGGTGTTTTTATGGATTTTTCAACGCTACCAAATCAATATGCCACTGAAAGACGACTTAACTCTTGCTGCACTGTTTGCTGGTGTGTTCATCGGTGTTGGTCTAGGAATTATCTTTCGCTTCGGTGGAACGACTGGTGGCGTGGATATTATTGCACGTCTTGTCCATAAATACATAGGCTGGAGCATGGGGAAGACGATGTTTTTATTTGATGTAGTTGTTATTACCCTATCCCTAATTTTCTACTTAACCTACCAAGAAGCGATGTATACCCTTGTTGCCGTATTTGTTGGTGCTAGAGTCATTGATTTCATGCAAGAAGGGGCTTATTCTGCAAGAGGGGCCATCATTATTTCTGAGAAAAACCAAGAAATTGCAGACAAAATAATGACCGAAATGGAACGAGGTGTTACCGTTCTTAAAGGCCATGGTTCTTATTCTAAGCAAGAAAAGGAAGTTCTTTATTGCGTTGTAGGTCGAAACGAGATCGTTCTTTTAAAGCGGGTCATTACTTCAGTGGACCCCCACGCATTTGTTTCTGTTACAATGGTCCATGATGTATTGGGAGAGGGATTTACTTTAGATGAAAATAAACGCCCCATTGAGCATTAAAAAAACAGCCCAAAGGCTGTTTTTTTTGTTTAATCTTCACTTCTTGCCATACCCGTATATATTAAGACTAAACGAACTAACTCAAGAACAGCAACTGCTGCTGCTGCAACATATGTTAATGCCGCTGCATCTAGCACGCGTTTTGTCTCTCTTTCCTCATCGTTACGAATGATCCCCATTGAAACCACTTGGTCCATTGCACGATTGGATGCATTAAATTCTACTGGCAGAGTAACAACCTGAAAAACAACAGCTGCTGCCATGAAGACGATCCCCAGTAAAAGTAATCCACTAATTTGAGCAAAAATACCCACCATAATCAAAATCCAAGATAGGTTTGAACCTAAATTCGCAACAGGAACTAATGCATGTCTAAAGCGTAAGAACGCATAATTCTGATCGTCTTGAATCGCGTGTCCAACCTCGTGTGCAGCGATCGCAGCAGCTGCAACAGAGTGACCGTGATAATTCTCAGAAGAAAGTCTTACTGTTTTTACTCTTGGATCATAATGATCCGTTAAATGTCCTCGAGTTTCCTCTACACCGACATGGTATAAACCGTTGGCATCTAAAATTTTACGAGCTACCTCTGCTCCACGAATATGGGAGGAAGAAGCTACTTTAGAGTATTTTGCGTAAGCACTCTTCACTTTAAATTGAGCCCAAAGTGGAACCAAAATAATTAAAGCAAAGTAAATAAGGGTTGTCATTATGTTCCTCCAATTCAAAACAAGTTGTTACCCCAATTTTATAATTGACAACAATTGATGTCAATCTTTTAGCTCTCTTGAGCGGTTTTGCTCCCGCCTTTGATTTTTTTCACCAGCATACTTTCTAAACCCTACATAGGATAAAGTTGCGACAATGATACTGCCTGTTGTAAAAATAACCCACCAAAGGGAAGGATCCGCTTCATCTTCAGTCATTCCTTCAAAAATACTCTTTAAATCACTTTCTATCGAATCTAAATCCTTCATGCTACTTTCCTCGGAAAGTATTTTTGGTCGATAATGATCAATATAATTGATCTTTGTATCAAGTCTTTGGACTTTCTCGGATCTAATATCAAGTTTTAAACTTGGGTAAATCATTTGATATAAAGACAGGAAAGAGTTTAATTGCTCATGAAACCTCTCCGTATGCCCACTTTTGACCGCTTCTTTAACACCGCCAAATACCATGAGCACTTGTCCTTCCATCTCAGTCCAAAGAGGCTGCCGACCTGTATTAATGGCGTCCATAACTAGGCGGAACTTTGTTACTTTATTTACGATCTCCGAATGTTCCATTGAATCATTAGCTGTTGCCTCTAACGCCTCATTATGTGCGACCGTAACAATACGTAATTCATCCATAGAAAACGGTCTTTGATCCATGCTAATGAATTCTTCTGAGAAATACAAGAGAAGCTTATGTGCATCATCGTATCGAGATGATCTCACCATTTGTAAGGCCTCATCTGAGATTGAGTTTAGCTTATCGATAGGCGACGTTTCATCTGCATGTATCGTTATAGGAAATAGTAGAATCAAAATACATATAAATATAACAACTCTTGCTTTCATACTTGTCCCCCCTCTTTATACTATTAAATGTTATGTATGGGAGGACAAGGTTAGACCAGAAATTATCCAATAGGTAGAATCAAAATGTAAGTTCCATTTTCTTGCTTTTTGCTCTTACTACAAACCAATAAGCAAGCGTTAATGATACAATACTTAACCAAAAGGTAAAATAACCTATTTGAGGAATATAATCGTCAAGCATATGATATCTAGGAAGCATTTTAAACACATAATCTATCACATCATTATGTAGTGTCCAAATACCAGTTACAACTAAATGCCACGCCTTAAATCGGTAAAATGGCGCATATAATAATCCCTGTAAGGCCATTGCACCATGCGATAGCATGAGCATATAACCAATCATATCTAACTCTCCAGAAACAACTAAAACAAGATAGTTCATTACGACTGCCCATATTCCATACTTAAACAAGGTCACCATAGCTAACGCCTCAAATAATGGCCAATTTCTCCCTAGTATAAAGGCAACTAAAACAAACACAAAGAATAAACACGCTGTTGGGCTGTCTGGAACAAATAATAAGAAAATCGGTGGTGTTTCTGCTAGTTGATATCTGTACCAATAGTAAGCATAGATTGTCCCAAGAACATTAATCACGAGTAAGAGCCAAAGAATCATTCGATTGGTTAAAAAAAAGTATATCCACTTCATCTTTCACACCTCGCTATCATTTGAAAAAAGCTGGCATATACTACTATGCCAGCTCTCACTTATTATTCACTTTTAAGAGAAGAGACGAACTCTGCAAGAACTTCTAACTCTTCATCAGTTCCTTTAAACATTCCAGCAGGCATGGATCCTCTTCCATTTTTAGCAATATCCTTAACTTCATCAGCAGTTAATTCATTACCAACTAAAGCTGGATTTGGCCCTCCCCCTTGGAGATCGCCACCATGACATGCTAAGCAGCCATTTTGATCAAGAAGCTTATAACCGTCAGACTCTTGATCAAACTCGACCTCAGCAACAATTTGACCTTGAGCTTTTGCAGCCTCCCAGTCATGAGTTGCAACAGATTCCCAAGTTAAGAATGTAATAGCTGCAAGAGCTAATAACATGAAGCCAGTTGCTAATGGGCGCTTAGAAGGACGACGTTCAGGTCCTCGGTCAATAAAAGGTGCTAATAATAAACCACCAAAAGCTAGACCAGGAATAATAAATGCCCCAATAGCATTGTATGGTCCAGAAGCATAGCTATACTTTAACAATTGGTATAAGAATAAGAAATACCAGTCTGGCAGTGGAATATATGCCGTATCTGTTGGATCAGCCATTTTCTCTAGAGGAGATGGATGAGCAATAGTCAAACATAAATATCCAATAAGGAAAACTGCCCCTACCATCCATTCTTTGAGAAGGAAGTTAGGCCAGAATGCTTCCGTTTTGCCAGGAAATTCCGAGTAGTCTTTCGGAATATTCGGTTTGCGTTCTGCAGGTACACGAGAATCACCTACGAACTTCATACCTTTTCCACGATGCATACAACAATCCCCCTCCTTTTTTATCAATCTCATTCAATAGATTACATTTTACAATGGACCAGAGATACCTTGCTTACGAATCATTAAGAAGTGAGCTCCCATTAATCCTAATAGAGCACCAGGTAAGAAGAATACATGAATTGCAAAGAAACGAGTTAATGTTTGAGCACCAACGATGTCAGAGTGTCCAGCAAGTAAGATCTTCACTTGTTCCCCGATAAGTGGTGTAGACTCAGCAATTTTTATCCCTACCTGAGTTGCAAATAGAGCTTTCATATCCCATGGTAATAAATATCCAGTGAATCCTAAACCAAGCATAACGAAGAAAATTAATACTCCGACAATCCAGTTCAATTCACGAGGCTTTTTATACGCACCTTGGAAAAACACTCGCAATGTATGTAAGAACATCATAACGATAACAAGACTAGCACCCCAGTGATGCATGCCACGAACAATTTGTCCAAATGCAACTTCATTTTGAAGGTAATAAACAGATTCCCAAGCATTTTTAATATCTGGCACATAATACATCGTTAGAAACATACCAGATAAAATCTGAATTACAGTAACAAAGAACGTTAATCCACCAAAACAGTACACGAACGCTGAAAAGTGATGAGCAGGGTTTACGTGCTCGGGTACTTCATGGTCAGCAATGTCGCGCCACAAAGGCGTAATATCTAAACGTTCATCTACCCAATCATAAATTTTGTTTAACATCTATTACGCCTCCTCTCTTGGCTTGGCTTTTCCTAAAAGTAGGAAGCCATCTTTTTCTTGTGTTGGATATACATCAAGTTTTGCAATCGGTGGTGTACCAGGTACGTTCGTCCCGTCCTTTTCATACAATCCACCATGACAAGGGCAATAAAAACGATTTTGATTTGCTTTGTCAGTGTTCCAGTCAACCACACAGCCTAAATGCTTACACACAGGTGATAAAGCGACGATCTCCCCATTTTCATCCTTGTATACCCATGCCGTATTTGTTACTTCTGAAGTGTACCAAGCATCTTGTTGTTCAAATGAAAAGTCAACTCGAGTTGGTTCTTCAGTAATTTCACTGATTTTTTGCGGAGTAGGAATAAAATCCCCACTTGCACTCGCTTTCAATACTGGATCTACAGCAAAGCGAACCATTGGCATAAGCATTCCAGCAGCCATGAAACCGCCTACACCAGTGAGAGTGTAGTTTAAGAATTGACGTCTAGAAACACGATGTTTGCTCATACTTTTCCCCCCTCTATTATGAAGTTGAGTCCAACGGACATAATTCAACACATTATAAAACTAGGACATAACCATGATATATCAAGATGTAAGCGAGGTCAATATAATACTTTGACCAAACGATGTCAACTGTGTGACTATTATCTCTTTTTATACATCTTCTTGCCATTTTTGCATGAACAATTGTAAAAGCTGTTTTACTTGGTCCTCTAAAATATTGTTTCTAGCACCCTCATCCATAGCTGCTAACGGGATGGACGGTAGCCAAATTAGGCCTCCCTCTAGTTCCCCTTCTAGGGATTTCCAAATACTATCTGATGTGACAAAGAAAACATGTTTAAATCCGTTATCAAAAAGCTCTTTCTCCCAAACAATGACTTCTTCTAAAAGCGTCTCTTTGCTCTTATTTTTTAGATAACTATGCCCTGGAAGCATAATCATTCTTCCCTTAAACTGCCTTTCTAGAGGGATTGTAAGCAGCTGGATAAATTCCGTCATCGCAACCGACTGCTTAATATCATTTCCAAATGACACTGGAAACAAAGGCAACACAGCTGTGTCTACATACTCTCTTGCTCCTAAAAACATGTCCATATCCTGAGAAACCCATTTCACAAGAACCACTCCAATTATCTATTAAATCATTCCTATCATACCATTTTTTAGAAACAAAAAAAACCTGCTATGTACTAGCAGGCTTCTTCTTTATTCACTGTTTCCGAGCAGTTTTAGCTGTCTTGTTAGTTCCTGAAAGGCTTCTTGATCCTGTCTGTCAAGTGCATCATCAATCAACGTAAGAAGCTTATCACGCTGGAATTTTGATAAACTAGTTGTTAAAAATCTTTCAGCAAGGATACGATCCTTTTCATTAATTTGCAGACTGTTTGGCATAAATGGATTATCCTCGAGCACAATCACATATTGATGCGCTTGATTTGATGCGTGAAAATTCAACTGAATATAAATCTCTTCATCTCGGTTAAGGCGAATGTCATGGAATGATTTTTCAGCATCCGTTGTCATCACATTTTCCTTATAAAAACGAAATGGTACTTCATCAACGCAATGTGTAGACATAACGAGACCACGTGGGCAATATTGCGCTTGATCAACAAAGTGCACTTTTTCCATTAATTGATCATGGCTCATTAAGTAATTTAAAATCCATACACATTCTCGTCTTTTTAGTTGATAATGATTTAAAAACCAGCGAATAAAATCTTTTTTCTCGTTGACAGATACAGGGGTCGTCATCGTTGCTTCCCTCCTCTGCATACAACTAATTTCGATTAAACACCTGTTTTTTTCACTTACACGTCTTCAGAAAATCTTTGCACCAATTCTGCAAACTCTTCATTACTTGGATCCATTTGAAGAAGTATACTAAAAATTTCTGCAGCGTCATGCGTTTTTCCTTCTTCAATTAAAAAATAACCGTAGTCTGTTAAAAATTCTTGTTGATTCTTAAAGAAATTATATGCAAGTTGATATTTGTTTAATGCCTCTGAATATCTTTCAACATTCGCCAAAGCATTCGCTTCATCCCACAATAACTGCGGTTCTTCTACTCCATGCTCATTCATAATATCAATAATTTCTAATACATCATCATATTTTTCTTGGTGAAAAAACAGCTTATTTAAGGTAAGTGCAGCTTCAACGAACTCCGGATCAAGTGCTAACGCTTCCCTGATCAGCCTCTCTGCTTCATCCTCAAGATTTAATTTTAATGCAATTTTCCCACCGTAGAAGAAGAGGTCTTTATTAAACTCGTCATATTGAATGCCTTCTTTAACAACCTCGAGACTTTTCGAGAGCTCTTCTTCATGCTCATACGCCTTAGCTAGATATAAGTAAAGAGAGTTGTACTCACAGTCAATATTCTTCAATTCTGTAAGTTTCTCGATCGCCGTTTGGTAGTAACCCGCATGAAGGGCTGTAAAACCATACCCAAACAATGTATTCACTTCAAATCTGTCCTCTAGTGCTTGTTCATAATGAGGTAATGCCTCTTCAAACGCACCACCTGCACTGTACGCCTCTGCTAAACGTTGATGAATACTTGTCCCAGCAAGTTCTTTTTCCTTTTTAAGCACACCCTCGTACAATTGAATCGCGTTTGTAAATCTTCCTTGTTCCATATAAAGCTCAGCCAAAGCAAAATCTATCAATACTTCATCAGGGAGAACTTTTTTAGCTGTTAAAAGCTTCTGTTCACTTACTTCAAATAAGCCCTGCATTTGGTATAAATCAGCGGCAAGAAGCAAAGCCTGAGGATAGCTCTGGTCAGAAGAGTGAATTTTCTCTAGAGCTAGCATTGCTTCCTCCTCATTCCCAAGCTCGATACAAGCCTCTGCTAATAACACAAGCAATTCCCCTTCTTCCGGGTACGCAATTAATAGCGTTTCAAAAAGTTCTTTTGCTTCCTCAAGAAAACCTATCTGAAGAAGTTCCTCACCAAGAACAAATCTTTCTTCATTTGATCCATTTAATAAAATATCTTTATAACTTTTTATTGCTTCCTCATGTTGACCACTTTCTAATAGAGAAAGGATCTTTTCTACTTTATCCATCTTGTATCCCTTCTTACTTTAATCTATTCCCCTGCAAAAAAACTAGGAGTCTTTATTATGACATGTTCTCCATATCCGGACCGAAACCATACCTTATCACCTGCACGAATCACTTCGCCTTTATGAACGGTTACTAGTAGTCTATCACTATGATATAAAAATAGGCTCTTTTCATCAATATTTATGATTTCAGATGATTTCAAATAGAAATTATAACTCACTTCACTTCCTGGATGTAAATGAGATTTAACAGGTAAGATTCCCATCTTATGTAGGGCTTCCTGTGTAATAGGTTCCCCTTCCATCAACTCTTCTCTTATACTAGGGATGTTATGTTTACCCATGATTTCATTCCATACTTGTCTGGCACGCTTCTTCTCGCGTTCTCCGTCCATAAGAAAGCATGGAATTAAAGGACTATTATATGGAAACATGGCTTCCCTAATCCATCCCCAAGGCTTCTCTTTCAATTCATCTACTGAAGAAAACTCAATAAAAACAGCAGGTACCTTTTCTCGTTTGGCCGTTCGAATAAAGGATGGAGTCAATGCAGATATAGGAATCTTTACTCCAATAACATAGTCAATTGGACTGCTTAATAACCCCATCTTCACCTGTTTCAAGCTTGTTTTTAAATTCTTTTCTTGAGATACCGACACATTAGTTAAAAATGTGGTACAGCCCTTTTTAAGAAATCTTTCCGTCATATATG
The DNA here is from genome assembly GCF_036676585.1 of Robertmurraya sp. Classification (NCBI taxonomy): domain Bacteria; kingdom Bacillati; phylum Bacillota; class Bacilli; order Caryophanales; family Bacillaceae; genus Robertmurraya; species Robertmurraya sp. The sequence continues at coordinate 22,604 of NZ_JAKFCQ010000096.1, read as the reverse complement.
TCTTCATTTCTGAAAAGGTTGTGAGGGCTGGTACTTTCGGATCAAAGATGATATGGGGATTTGTCGTAATATAGCCGCTGGCATTCATTTTTACATAAGAATAGTTTTTCATTTCACTAGTAATCGAGGAAATACGCTCATTTTTCACAAGAATAGAAATTTTCTCCAGCTTGTCCTTCTTTAAAAGGTTAATATTCTCTATAATATACGCCATAAAACCACCTCTTTTTAGGATCTTATGACAAACTATGAGACAAAATGGACATTCATACATATTTATAGAAAATATAAAATAAAGTTAAAAATTACCAGAAACTCATTAGTTTTTTGGGAGAAGCCTTATTTGTAGACAGAACATTTACGTCCTACTTTCTTCAGAGAACTAGTTGATTGGAGTGGAAGGCGCTTGACTCCTGGGGGATTAGCGTTACAGTCGAGACCCCACAAGAGCGAAGCGATGAGGAGGCTCGACGAACGCCCCCGGAAAGCAAGCGACTGGAACGGAAATCAACTCTACTTTTTTTATCATCATAAAAAAGGTATCGAGAAAACTTGATCTCGATACCTTTTGTCAACACTTTGACTAACACGAATAACAAATCGCGCCAGTGTCTTTTATTCCTTTATTAATTTATTTAAGTGAGAGAAGAACATTGGATAAGAAACAGAAATTGCTTCTTCATTTTCTAAGGTTACTTCCCCATTGCTGATTAAGCTTGCAATGGCAAGCATCATTCCGATTCGATGGTCTCCATGGCTATTTACTTGACCTCCATGAAGTTTGCTTCCACCGTGAATAATCATACCATCGTCCGTTGCTTCAATCGATGCTCCTAATTTCTTCAACTCATTTACAACTGTGTCAATTCGGTTTGTTTCTTTTACCTTTAATTCCTCAGCGTCCTTAATAACCGTTGTTCCGTTAGCCTGTGTAGCTAATAAGGCAATGATAGGAATTTCATCGATTAAGCGAGGAATCATATCCCCTTCAATCGTTATTCCCTTTAGACCTGAGGTTGTAATAGTTAAGTCTGCTACAGGCTCCGCCGCATCCTTACCTTCATCAGAAACATGAAGAGAGGCCCCCATTTGAAGCATCACGTCAATAATCCCAGTCCGAGAAGGGTTAATACCAACATTGCGCAATGTCACTTCACTATTAGGTACAATCGCACCTGCTACTAAAAAGAAGGCAGCAGAAGAGATATCACCAGGAACATGAACATGAGTTGCCTGGAGTGTTTGTCCACCAGTTACAGAGACCTTTAAACCATCAACAGACACTTCCCCACCAAATTGGCGAATCATTCTTTCCGTGTGATCTCTTGTTTTCGATGGCTCTATGACCGTTGTCGTTCCATTTGCTTGTAAGCCTGCTAGTATAATTGCTGATTTTACTTGCGCACTTGCCATTGGAAGCTCGTACGTAAAACCTTCTAAGTTTCCACCTCTAATAGAAATAGGAGTGAACTTCCCATTTTCTCTGCCGTCAATAATTGCCCCCATTTGACTCAGCGGATTGGTAACCCGTGTCATAGGACGTTTGGCGATTGAAGAATCACCTTCCAATGCGGTATAAAAAGGTCTGCCTGATAAAATACCAAGCATCAATCGAATCGTTGTTCCCGAGTTTCCCACATCTAGTCGTTCATTAGGTTCTACTAGGCCTTCAAAGCCCTTCCCAACGATTTCAACCGTGTCTTCATGCTGGTGAATCGATACCCCTAATTTTCGGAAACAAGCAATCGTACTAAGACAGTCTTCACCTGTTAGAAAATTAGATACTGTTGTCGTACCATGAGCAATCGCTCCAAACATAACAGAACGATGAGAAATAGACTTATCTCCTGGGATAGAGAGTTCGCCTACCAGTCTCTTTACTTGTGACGTTAACACCGTTGTCATTGATTGTATCCTTCCTTTCGAATAGAAAAGCGGAAGCGCCTTGGTAAGCTCCGACAGGCATAAGACGGAGACCGAAAGAGGTCCTGACCTCTGTAGGGCTTTGGCTTATGACCCGAGGAGCTAGGCGCTGCAGCTAGACACTGTTCAAAGTTCATTTAGTAATACTTCCTATCTTTTAACCAAACCTATAGGCCGGTTGAGGTACCATAATTGGTATAACGCTGTATGCATTCCTCGGCTTTCGCCATATCGGCCTCTGTTTGAAAACTAATAACAAGTACACCGTTTATATCTTCTCTAGTTTCTAAAATACGGATATTGGTAATGGAAATGCGCTCTTTTGCTAAATAACCTGTAATTTCCGAGATAACACCTGGGTAATCCGGAACATCAACAAATAGATCGTAAAATGCAGGAATAGCACCCTTTTCCTTACTAGGAAGATCATCCCGAAAATTTTTGGCTTCGGCAAAATAATCAAACAGCTGTTCCTCATTATTATCCGATAATATTTTTGAGAATTTATCCATTTCATCTTTCCAACGATCTAACAAAGATAGAAGTACCTTCTTGTTATGAAGGGAAATATCCTTCCACATCGCTGGGCTGCTTGAGGCAATTCTAGTAATATCTCTAAAACCACCCGCAGCCAACCTTGTAATAAGCTGATGGTCTCTACTTGTTTGCTCAGCTTGATGTACGAGAGAAGCCGCAATCACATGTGGAAAATGACTAATAACACCCGTTAAGTAATCATGTTCTTCAGGTGATATAGTAATAAATTTCGCTCTAGTTCCTTCAAGCCAACTCTTTAATAAATCCACCTTATCATGTGAGATATGTGGCTCCGGTGTAAATAAGTAAAAAGCATTTTCAAATAGGATTTCCTTGGCTGCAGCAACCCCACTTTTGTGTGAGCCGGCCATCGGGTGCCCACCAATAAACGTAATGTTTTTCTCCTTTAAACACCGAGCTTTTAAAACAATTGCTTCTTTTGTACTTCCAGCATCACTAATGATGACATCTTGTTTTAGCGGAAGTTCACAAAGCTTCTCGATCATTTTTTCTGTTTCTATAACAGGTGTTGAAATAAGAATTAGATCTGCGTTCACTGCTTCTTCTTCTAGATTGACACAAATCTCATCTATTACGCCAAGCATCTTACCAAGACGGCATTGTTCTAAATTAATGTCGAAACCTATTAGTGTTGCCTCTGGGTGTCTTTTCTTTATGCAAAGAGCTAATGACCCCCCAATTAGCCCTAGTCCAATGACTAGCACACGCCCTTTCAAGAAATCACCGCCTAAAGTTACTTAATGTGCTTTTACTTTCACGTATTGTGACATTTTTTCAATAATGCCAGCATTTTGTTCCTTCGAGCCAACCGTAACTCGGACCGATGTCGGAAAACCAAGCGCATTTCCTGACCGAACGATATACCCTCTCTCTAATAAGAACTGGAATACTTCATTGCCATCAGTCTTAAAATCTATTAAGATAAAATTCCCTTGGGAAGGCATATAAGAAAGATTATGCTGCTCACAGAACTTGTAAAACTGTTCTAATCCTTGATGGTTTAAGGTACGACAGTTTTCCACATACTCTTGATCACCTAAAGCTTCAATAGCCGCTAATTGTGCGAAGCTATTCACGTTAAATGGCTCTCTCACCGGCTCCAGCGCACGAATTATTTCTTTGGAGGCAAATCCATATCCCACGCGCAAGCTGGCTAACCCATATATTTTTGAGAAGGTTCTAAGAACAATCAAGTTTGAATACTGCTCTACCAGTTCCACAGAATTATAGTAATCATCCGCTACCACATACTCGTAGTAGGCTTCGTCTAATACAACAAGTGTTTCTTTTGGAACTCTAGCAAGAAAACTTTCCAACTTTTCTTTTGGAATATATGTACCTGTTGGATTATTCGGACTACACACCCAAACAACATTTGTTTTCTCATCAATCGCTGCAAGCATTTGATCTAAATCATGGTGACCATCTACCAAAGGAATCTCGCGAGTTTCTGCACCTTCAATAATGGCATTGTGCTTATACTGCGGGAAGGTTGGCGTAGCCATTACAGTATTATAGCCTGGTCGTAGAAGGGCACGGGCAATAATTAGAATCAATTCATCTGAACCGTTTCCAAAGATTAATTGATCTTTTGTCACTCCCACATGCTCTGCTAACACATCGCGTAAGTTAGTGGCATAGCCATCCGGATAAAGAGCGAAATAGCCTGTCTCTTTAGACATTACTTCACTCACTTTTTTTGAACAACCAAAAGGGTTTTCATTGGATGCTAATTTAATGATTTCTTCCAACCCATACTGCCTTTTTACTTCATCCTTTGATTTCCCCGGTTGATAAGGGGCTAACGACTTTATTTGATCCTTCCATCTCATCATCCATCACCTCTTACGTATAAATATTCCTATTTCTTTAAATCCGGTCGTAAAAGAACTGCTTCCTCCAAATAAACATGTTCAATATCCGTTTGTGCTACTTCAGTATTTACGTGCATCATGACCCTAATACATAATTTAATTCCAGTCGGAACAGAGATTTCCTTCATACACATAACAGGAACATATGTCCAACCCTCTAATTGACGCATAGCTTTAGCTGGAAATGTAGCAGTAACATCATCAGTTACAGAAATAAATACGGATGCGACTGACTCTGGAGAGATTCGATTAGCTTGAATCATTTCTTCGAGCAGTCTTTTGGTGGATGCTATAATTTCTTCTTCTTTATTTTCTTGTACCGTAATAGCACCTCTAACTCCTCTAATCATCGGCTCTCCTCCTTCATAAATTGTTTTAGTTCTTCAAAAAGGACAATTTCGTCGATTTTATAAAGGGCTGGTTTCCCAACTTCCTCTAATAATACAAATTGTATCACTTGTCCAATGGTCTTCTTATCCTGCTTCATTCGATCGATTAACTTTTCTTCATATAGACCAGAGGGAACTTTTGTTGAATAACCAAGTTTATGTAGCCAATTGACAAACTCTTGGAGATCAAACTGTAAATGTAAAAGTTTTTTACTTAACCGTAATGCGAATACCATCCCGATTACAACTGCTTCTCCATGTGATATGGAGCCGTACCCTGCTTCCGCTTCAATAGCATGACCAAGTGTATGCCCAAAATTCAGAAATGCTCGTATACCAAGCTCTTTTTCATCTTTTGAAACAACAGATTCTTTTACCTTTATTCCCTTTGATAAACACTCTTGTAATTGCTCAGTAGTTATCGTTTGAAGATTTTCTACATCTGTTAACAGCCATTGATAAAAATGAAGATCATCAATTAGAGCATGTTTCATTACTTCTGCAAAGCCTGAACGACGTTCCATCGCTGGAAGACTTTGTAGAAAATCAATATCGTATATAACAGCTTCAGGTTGATAGAATGCACCTATCATGTTTTTACCGAGGGGATGATTGATTGCAACCTTTCCGCCAACTGCACTATCGTGTGCCAGAATGGTAGTAGGTAGCTGAATAAAAGGGACACCTCTCATAAAAGAAGCAGCAACAAACCCACATAAATCACCAATCGCCCCTCCACCAAGCGCGATAAACAATGATTTACGGTCGAGTTTCTCCTGTAATGCAGCCGTTAAACAATCATAAAAAACGTCAAAAGTCTTTGCTTTTTCTCCATTAGGAACAAGATGCGTGACCACCTCGTATTCACCTAATTGCTGTTTTACTTGATTTAAATACCGATCACCAACATTACTGTCCGTTATAATCATGATTTTGGTAACATTTGATAGATGTTCCTTTAAAAAAGGGGCTATGGCTGTTACTGCCTCAGCCCCTAAAATTACAGGATACTCCTTAGAAGTGGTATGGATTTGAATCGTCTCCATTAAAACTCCCTCGCATATGCTCTTTGATCTTCAATAGATTTAATTAATGTATCTAGGCGATCTGCGTAGAATTGATTAGTTATTGCTGTAGCAAGCTCCCAAGCAATTACATTTTCAGCAACGACTGCGGCAGCAGGTACTGCACAGCTATCTGATCTCTCAATACTTGCAGTAAAAGATTCTTTAGAATCAATATCAACACTTTGTAATGGCTTGTAAAGTGTTGGAATAGGCTTCATTACTCCACGAATAACGATTGGCATTCCCGTCGACATTCCACCTTCAAGGCCACCAAGACGATTTGTACTGCGATGGAAACCTTCTCCTTCACTCCACTCAATCTCATCATGAACTTCGCTACCAGGCTTCCTAGCTGCTTCAAATCCAATCCCAAACTCAACACCCTTAAAGGCGTTAATACTCACGATAGCAGCGGCTAGCTTAGAATCGAGCTTTCTGTCATAGTGAACATAGCTCCCTACACCAGGAGGCATTCCCTCAACAACAACTTCGACGATTCCTCCAATAGAATCACCGTTCGCTTTTGCATCATCGATTGCCTGCATCATTTGCTTTTCAGCCACAGGATCTAGACATCTTACTGGGGAATTCTCGGTAATCTCCGCCAAACTCTCAATGGAGTCATATGCATTTACCTCTGATTTGATCCCACCAATCTCAACCACATGAGAAGCAACCTTAATTCCTAGTAAAGATAAAAGTTTTTTTGCAACTGCTCCAGCTGCCACTCTTACCGTTGTTTCTCGAGCAGAGGATCTTTCAAGAACGTTACGCATATCTCTATGTCCATATTTAAGTGCGCCGTTTAAATCGGCATGTCCTGGACGTGGACGAGTTATAACACGCTTAACTTCTTCATCATCTGTAGGTTCTGCACCCATAATCTTTGTCCAATGCTTCCAGTCGTCGTTTTGTACAACGAGTGCTACAGGTGATGCAAGTGTTAATCCATGTCTGACACCGCTTGTAATATGTACAGTATCCTTTTCAATTTGCATTCTTCTACCGCGGCCATGCCCTTTTTGTCTTCTTGCTAATTCTTTGTCAATGTCCTCTGCAAGAAGCGGCATTCCTGCTGGTAAACCTTCAATAATTGTTGTTAATTGTGGACCGTGTGACTCTCCTGCTGTTAAATATCTCATTTCTCTTTCCCCCTTCAACTCATTAAAGGATTATTTCTCAATATAACATATGTCCTTCAATAAACATAGCAGAAATTTGTGAATTTACAAAAAAAGAAGCCAAATTCATGGCTCCTATCTTTTACGATAAAAAAAAGTGTCTTCCGTTTCCAGTCCATATAAAGATGGATTAAAGATTTGCTCGGTACTGCCAACAAAGAAAATTCCTTCCTGTCTCAATGCCTCACTGAACTTATAGTATAATACATCTTTAGCTTCTTCAGTAAAATAAATCAAAACGTTTCTACACACAATCAAGTCAAAAGGCCCACCAAATGGATCAGCGAGTAAATTCTGCTTTTTAAATGTTACCGTCTTTTTGATATCGTCAGAAATCTTAAAGAAGCTTCCATCCTTTGTGAAAAATTTCTTTTTCATTTCGGAAGGCACTTCATTCAAAGAACGTTCCGGATACATGCCAATCTTTGCTCTATCTATTACATTATCATCAATATCAGTAGCTAAAACTTGAATCTGCGAAAGTGGCATAAAGTTTGAAAGGATCATTGCAATTGTATATGGTTCCTCACCTGTTGAACAAGCAGCGCTCCACACCTTCAGACGCTTATTCTTCTCTAATAGTTTAGGAAGAATTTTTGTTTCTAATACTTCCCATCGTTTCCCATTTCGATAAAATTCCGACACATTGATCGTCATACGATCAAGAAACTCATTTAATAATAGCTTATCCTGACTTATTGCTGTGTAAAAGTCCTGAAATGAGCGAAACCCCTTTTTTTCATAAAGAGAAATTAAGCGTCTTTTCATTTGTGCTTCTTTATATAACGACAAATCAATCCCGGTCTTTTTCTTAATGTTTATAATAAATTGTTCATAATCATTTCCCAGCATACTTTTTCTCCCCTGAACTTGAACTTTTCTATCTGTATGTTTTTATTATAGCGAAATTCAATAAAAAAGGAGAAGATTTATATGAAAAAAGACTTGGGTATTTTTTACTCCCATCGTTTGAATGCGGTTACAAAAAAGAGACTTGTAAAAAACAAGTCTCTTTTGGTATTAATAAGCCCAATTGTTTAAAAGCTTGCTATATGAAAGAAGTTCCTCTTCTTTAAAGAATAAAGCGATTTCTCTTTCAGCGCTTGCAGCAGAATCTGATCCATGTATAATATTTTTTCCAACAATCACGGCAAAGTCCCCACGGATCGTTCCTGGTTGAGAATCCTTTGGATTTGTTGCTCCCATCATTTGGCGTGCGGTAGCAATTACATTTTCCCCTTCCCAAACCATTGCGAAAACAGGACCTGAAGTGATAAAATCTACCAACTCACCGAAGAAAGGGCGTTCCTTATGTTCACCGTAATGCTGTTCAGCCAACTCATTAGAAATAAGCATTAACTTTGCACCAACTAATTGAAAGCCCTTCCTCTCAAAACGTCCAACTATTTCACCAATCAAATTACGTTGGACCCCATCTGGTTTAACCATTAAAAATGTTTTCTCCATCAGTTACACTCCTCTTTGATTCGTATATGTAATGAATAGCCAATAGACAATCCACGAAAATCGTAACATAGTTATAACTGATTTCGCAACATTTAAAATTTTCGTTTTCCTATGTACACTGCTATATCTCTAAGCGTCTTTTTAGCGCGGTTATTCGGTAATTGATTTAATACATCAATTGCCTTGTGTAGGTACCGATCACTAATAGAAAGCGAACGCTCAATGGCACCAGAATTCTTTATTGCAGTGATAATCTCATCAATTTCCGCTAATGAAGTATGTTCATGAACAGCGGTAATTTTTTTACGTAAAGATTCATCCTCCATCGCAAACAATACAGGTAGTGTGATATTTCCTTGCAATAAGTCACCACCAGCTGGTTTACCTAATTGCTCTTCCGTACCCGTAAAATCTAGCACGTCATCTGTGATTTGAAAGGACATGCCTACATAATATCCAAACTGATATAGCTTCTTGTGAATCTCCTCATCCACGTTTGCTGCCACCGCCCCTAATTGGCAGCTGGCTGCAATCAATAAAGCTGTTTTCCGCTTAATTCGAAGCAGATAGTCACGAAGCGTTTGATTATAGTCATATTTAAATTTAATTTGCTCAATTTCCCCAACACATAGCTCAACAATTGTTTCAGAGAGAATTTGATGTGCTATTGGGTTTTTAATATTTGTCATTAATTCTAGCGATCTGGCAAAAATATAGTCGCCTGTATACATCGCAATCCGGTTATCCCATTTCGCTTTAATCGTTGGCTGGCCACGTCTAAGTTCTGCATCGTCAATGACATCATCATGAACAAGTGAAGCCATATGGATAAGTTCAAGCGCTACTGCCACGTTCTTCATCTCATGTATATCATAGTCTCCAAACTTTCCTGAAAGCAAAACAAAAACAGGGCGAATTCTCTTCCCCCCTGCCTGCAACAAGTGTAGAGATGCTTGACGAAGAAGAGGTGACTCAGCCTCCACCGTATCCTCTAGTGTTTTCTCAATTATATTAATATCTGAGTTTAAAAATGAATACATCATTTTCAGCTTCATTCGCGAATCACCTAGCCTAACCTGTACATGAAGATTATTTTATTTATGACCAAAATGAACAGCAGCTGCCCCGCCACTGTATGGCTTATATGTGACGTCCTTAAAACCAGCTTGTTTGAATAAACCAGCGAGTTCTTTTACGCCTGGAAAATCTCTAGCTGATTCTTGTAACCAGGAATATTCTCTATAGCTTTTTGCAAACACCCTACCAAACAATGGCATAATAAATCGAAAATAAAAATAGTATAACTGTCGATAGCCTATCAATGTTGGTTGTGATGTTTCAAGACATACTGCAATTCCGCCCGGCTTTAAAATTCGATTCATTTCTTTTAGTACTTGAAGATAGTCTGGTACATTTCTTAACCCAAATCCAATGGTAACATAATCAAATGAATGGTCAGGAAACGGAAGCTCCATGGCATTACCATGGATAAGCGTTACTTGGTTGAGATTGGCCTCAGTAACTTTTTGTTTTCCCACATTAAGCATATTTTGACTAAAGTCTAGTCCTACCACTTCTCCAGTAGGTCCTACAGCCTCTGCAAGAGCGATGGTCCAATCGGCCGTTCCACAACAAACATCTAGTGCCTTTTTTCCTTTTTGTACATTCATCCTTTTCATCGTATCTTCTCTCCATTTAGTATGGAGTTTAAAACTAATAACAGAATTCATTTTATCGTAGTTATCAGAGATCTTTTCAAAAACGTTATGAACTCGTTCTTCTTTCGACTGATGCATGCTTGTTACCCTTCTTCCACAAATGTTTTTGCCATCGTTTTTTGGTTGATAATGGATATGATTCGAGAATCTAACAGCTCATTTATTCGAGGAAGCCCTTTTTTAGCCTTTTCTAATAATTGCTTAGAAAACTCTATATATCGGTCACAAATTAATATTAAATAGTTTTGTTGCTCAAAAGACAGGTCTTTAAGTGAACCGTTATGTTTTGGAAAAATAAGAGTATGAAGAGCGTCAAATACAATCGAAGATTTCTTTTGTACAAAGTCTTCCTTTTCCTTACTAAGGCGCTTTATAAATAATAAATTTTCAACAATGTCATTCCATCCATCTAAACGAAAATACTCGGTAAATTGATCAATGAGAGATGATTCAATCAACTTCACATTATTCATCAATGTATCAATTTCTGAAAAGTCTTTTTGATATACAATTATTTTTTTATCATTGATTGTTTTTATTCCTTGAGCTAGCATTCGAATGGCATGCACATCATTACAATCTGCGAGCAGTTTATAATATAATCCACTATAATAAACACCAGCTAATACCGTTAATTGCCGCTGCTTTAATACCTCATTATTCGCACGAGTGTTGGTTACTTGTTCATGAGTATCAAGGGCTACTTGAAGCAACATGGTCGTTATAGAATAATTCTCCAACTCTTTATTAGATAACTTACATTGATCCAAAATCGAAATAAGCAACAAAAGCTTATCTTCGTCTAACACTGGTGTATTTATATATTGGAACATATAGGGGTGAAGGAGCCTTTCCTCTACTTTTTCCTTCACATCGGCTATTTTTCTTTGAAAGTCTCCCACAATTATCACCCTTGTATCCCCAAATTCTGTATATGTATTGTGATTAGCCTCATTATTTCGTATGAGCATTACTGCATATGTACGATTTACAACTCATTAAAGGCAGAGACAATTATAACACAAATGCCTACCAAATGGACATGAATCGCATTTATTTCCCTTTTGTTTCGCTCTCAACCTCTCCATAAGAGGTAATAATTTTAGCATTTCCGCGAATTTTTATAGCTGATGTGTGTTCAGTAAACTGAGCAATCATCACTTCGCCTTTATCCAGTTTCTCTGAGTGATGAAATTTTGTATCAGTGCCTCTTGTTAAACCGATTACATTAACACCATCTTCTATTGCTTTTATAACGATATAATCACTTGTTAACGAATTTTTTTGGTCCATTATTTCTCGCTCCCTTCATTTTGTATGAAAGGGCTAACCGTTATGTAGCCCCTTCTATAATGTTTTAGTATTTAATTAGGGAAAGTACCTCAGCTCTTGCGGTTGCGTCCTCCGCAAGCGTTCCTCGGACTGCTTGGGTTACGGTTTTTGCACCAGGCTTTTTCACTCCACGCATCGTCATACACATATGCTCTGCTTCAACAACGACCATGGCACCATGTGGCTCCAGCTTCTCCATAATCGCGTCAACAACTGTGGAAGTAATTCTTTCTTGCAACTGAGGACGTTTAGCTACTGCTTCAACAGCACGAGCTAGCTTACTTAAACCTGTCACACGACCATTTCTTGGTATATAAGCTACATGAGCAACACCATAAAAAGGAACAAGATGATGTTCACACATGGAGTAAAATGGAATATCCTTCACAAGGACAATCTCTTCATGGTCCTCACTAAATACTGTTTCGAAATATTCTTTTGGATCTTGATTCAATCCTGAGAATACTTCCTCGTACATTTTCGCTACTCGTTTAGGCGTATCCAACACACCCTCACGATTTGGATCTTCACCTACGGCTTCTAATATAAGACGCACCGCTTCCTCTATTTGGGTACGATTAACTTCTGACATACTAAATTCCTCCTACTGCAATGAGTTCCCTCTGTTTTTTCATATCATGCCAACTATACTTATACATATTAGCACAATCAATTTCTTTCTAGCAAAGTAGAAGGTTCTTTTAATGTGCCACAAAAGAGCTGAAAAAATAGAAAAAGGATCACGTATAAACGAGATCCTTTTCTATAACATAAACATATATCGATTTATGTAATTATTTTACAGCATCTTTAAGTGCTTTTCCTGGTTTGAAAGCAGGAACCTTGCTAGCAGAGATTTCGATCTCTTCACCAGTTTGTGGGTTACGTCCTTTACGAGCTGCACGCTCACGAACTTCGAAGTTCCCAAATCCGATTAATTGAACTTTATCACCGTTTTTAAGTGCTTCAAGAATTGAATCGAAAACTGCGTCAACTGCCTTAGTAGCGTCCTTTTTAGAAAGTTCACTCGCTTCAGCAACTGCGTTGATTAGTTCTGTCTTGTTCATGCCTTTCACCTCCTCCCAAAATGGTATATTCAGTTAGTGAAAACGTTCTTATCTTCATTAGTAAACAATTTAGTTGAATTCTATACGTAATTGAAGCTGTTTTCTCTGACATGCCTTATATTAAATGATGAAAACTAATTTTTCAACGTTTTTTTTAAGAAAAACCTTTATTTATAAGGCTTTGACGGCATATCGTACTAATTCTGTTAAAAGATTATCATAATAAATTGGGGTTATCAAGAATTTTCGCTAATTTATGGTAGTATTTTCGGGGTTTTTGATGAATTTTGTCGTGAATTTAATAAAATCAAACAAAAAAAGACTCCCATATAGGAGTCCATGCATTATAAGATTATAGCAATTAATCCACCAGAACCTTCGTTGATGATTCTTTCTAGTGTTTCTTTAAGTTTATATCTTGCGTTTTCAGGCATTAGTGATAATTTAGCTTGAATTCCTTCACGAACGATTGAGCTTAGGCTTCTTCCGAAAATATCAGAGTTCCAGATAGACAGTGGATCGTCCTCAAAATCCTGCATTAAGTATCGAACCAATTCTTCACTTTGCTTCTCTGTACCGATAATCGGAGCAAATTCGGACTCTACATCCACTTTAATCATATGAATGGATGGCGCTACCGCTTTTAAGCGTACACCAAAGCGTGGTCCTTGGCGGATAATTTCAGGCTCATCCAAGCTCATATCAGCAAGTGACGGCGCGGCAATTCCATAACCTGTTTGCTTTACCATCTTAAGTGCATCAGAGATTTGATCATATTCTTGCTTCGCATGAGCAAAGTCTTGCATTAGCTCTAACAAATGATCTTTTCCTCTTATTTCTACTCCGACAATTTCTTTTAAAATGTCATCGTATAAATCGTCTGGCGCATAAAGGTCGATCTCAGCAATTCCTTGACCCATCTCAATTCCAGCAAGCCCTGCACGATCAATAAATTCATAATCACTAAATTGACTAACGACTCTGTCAACATCTCTTAATCTCTTAATATCTTTAACTGTGTCTTTCACAGCTTCCTGATAGCTTTCTCTTAACCAGTGATCCTCTCTAAGTACCATGACCCAGCTTGGAAGATTCACGTTTACTTCTAGCACAGGGAATTCATAAAGTGCTTCACGCATTACGTTCATGACGTCACCTTCGCGCATTCCTTCCACACTCATTGCCAATACAGGAATATCGTATTTCTCAGAAAGCTCTGTACGTAATTTTTCCGTATTAGGATGATAAGGTTGTACGCTGTTAATAACCATAATGAACGGTTTGCCAACCTCTTTTAATTCATTGATTACTCTTTCCTCAGCTTCTAAGTATGCAGAGCGCGGAATTTCTCCAATGGTACCATCTGTAGTAATAACCACACCAATTGTTGAGTGCTCTTGAATAACCTTCCTTGTTCCAATTTCAGCTGCTTCATGGAACGGAATAGGTTCCTCATACCAAGGCGTATTAATCATTCTTGGTCCATTTTCGTCTTCATAACCCTTCGCACCTGGAACCGTATAACCAACACAGTCAACTAAGCGGATATTCACATCCAACCCGTCGTCAACATGTATGCTTGCAGCCTGATTTGGTACAAATTTTGGTTCAGTTGTCATAATCGTTTTCCCGGCAGCACTTTGAGGCAATTCATCTTGGGTGCGAGCTCGATCTGATTCATTTGCCATGTTTGGAATGACAACTAGCTCCATAAACTTCTTAATAAAGGTTGATTTTCCTGTTCTTACTGCTCCTACGACTCCTAAATATATATCGCCGCCCGTTCTTTCGGCAATATCTTTAAAAATATCTACCTTTTCCAAGTGATCCCCTCCTGAAATCAATGAGATAGTGGGATAAAATAACCCTAATGTATAGACAATATATGTGTATGACGTTGTCCTACAACGTTATGACAGTTTTTATAATTTTTTTTGCCTAACTGTTATAGTCCATACAAATATAAAAAAACCTCTCTCCTACATTGTATTTCTGTAAGAAAGAGGTTATGACTAATCCACTAAAAAGATAGGTTCTTTTGTTTCTTCATCCATTGTATACGGCAGTGAAAAGGCAGGCACAAACAATGAATTCTGCAATAAACAGTCGCGAATATCCTCTCCTGCTGCCTTCCTACAACTTCCACTTTGCATTGCTTGATATAGGTCACTTCTGTAATCTACAAATACTTCTCCACTTCCAGTTATAACAAAAGAAAGATTTTGACTCGTATATGGGCTAACAACAAATGGTTCTTCCTCATAACCTATTTTCTCGAAATCCATTGTGTATACCCCTTTTGTTATTTCTTCTTTGTATGGAGGGTATTTTTGCAAACTAATTAAAAGATTAATATCTTTAATTTTTTCCGCCATTCGTAAATCAAAAATCTTTACCGTTGGATTTTCCTCAACGTCAACTAGTACGTATTGAAATACACCTCCGGATTCATAAGCATTTCCAGGTGGTTCTGCTAAATACTTCGGACTGATTCTGTTAAAATCAATCGGATACTTTTCATAAATAGGAGTGTCCATTTCCTTTGTCTTTATAGGTAATATACCACCATTGTCCTCTTGAAATTGCTTAACCGCAGATTGAACCGCTTGAACTTGATCTTCGTACGGTATTTGGTTTTGAGCTAACTCTTCCTGCGGATACATGCAGCCCGTCAACACCATTATAACGATGGACAATAACAATAATACTTGGCCTTTCATACACTCAACCCTTTTAACCTATGTATTTTCCATTTCACTTAACTTGTTGGTCCCGATAGTACGACAAAAAAAATGATTAATCCGGAAAGAATCATTAAAAAATAGGCAACAATAGCTGTTATTGCTTTTAAAATTTTGTTAGATAACTTAAATCTGCTTAAATAAATTAAAATAATGGAAATAAACATAAAGCCCATCCCCGCCAAGGAGATCCACATTTTCATTAGTGACGGTGACATTTGTAACTCCCTCCCTTTGCCTAAAATATTATATCATAATTGTCCCAATGCTTGCCTTATTCGTTTTTTAGATCGAAAAAAAGCTAAAGCAAAGGAGGGGCGTCACTTTACTTTAGCTCGTAAGACTAAATATACATACTCCCTGTTCATTTTACCAGGTTTGCTTCGTTGCATTGTATGCAATTCTCTATGTAAACGCATCATTGAAAGGCCCATTTTTGAAAATATTTATTCCAATCCCTTTTCAACAAGTACATTTGCAAGATCTTCCATCTCATGAGTTTTTACACGTGTCATGAGCAAATCAACTTCATCCTTGGGTTTTGCATGGTTAAATAGAACATTGTATAACGCCGTTGTAATCGGCATCTTCACACCGTACTTTTCCGCTAATTGATAAGCGGCTTTGGTGGTTCGAACACCCTCTACTACCATTCCCATGTTTTCCAGCACTTCATCTAAATTTTGGCCTTTGCCGAGCAAATTTCCAGCTCTCCAGTTTCTTGAGTGAACACTTGTAGAAGTAACGATTAAATCACCAATCCCTGTTAAGCCAGAAAATGTTAGCGGACTTGCACCCATTTTTGTACCTAAACGAGCAATTTCCGCAAGCCCCCTAGTTATTAAGGCTGCCTTTGCATTATCCCCATATCCTAACCCGTCGGTGATACCGGCAGCTAACGCAATAATATTCTTTAATGCGCCACCCACTTCTACTCCGATAATATCAGGATTTGTGTATACACGGAAATGTTGGTTAATAAATAAATCCTGCACACGTTCAGCCGCTTCCATGCTCTTGGATGAGACAGTCACTGTTGTTGGTTGACGAAGACTCACCTCTTCGGCGTGGCTCGGTCCAGATAATACAACCACATCCTGTAAAAGATGCTCTGGCATTTCGTCTTCAATCATCTCTGAGATGCGCATAAGTGTATCTGGTTCAATCCCTTTACTAACATGGACAATGGTTAGCGGATTTTCAACGAATGGTACCATCTTTTTTATCACTTCACGAATGGCCTTAGTTGGTACAGCTAAAATGATGGTCTTTACTTCTTTTAAAACCTCTTCAAGAGAGTCGTAACCAACAATTGTTTCCGGAAGTATAATCTCAGGTAAATACTTCTTATTTGTGTGAGTCGTATTTATCTCATTAATTTGATCACGATTATGTCCCCATAATCTTACCTCATGATCGTTGTCAGCTAACACTAGCGATAGAGCGGTTCCCCAGCTTCCCGCTCCAATTACAGCAATTTTTTCTTTTTGGATTTGCATAGCATCACAACCTTTTACTTATTTTCTTTCTCTAGCAAAGATTTTGATAGGAGTTCCTTCAAACCCGAAAGCTTCTCTTATACGATTTTCTATAAATCGCTGATATGAGAAATGCATAAGCTCTGGATCATTGACAAAGACAACAAAAGTAGGCGGCTTGACTGAAACTTGAGTCGTATAATAAATTTTCAGACGCTTTCCATTGTCTGTTGGTGTAGGGTTCATTGCTACAGCGTCCATAATAATATCATTTAACACACTTGTGTCCACACGCATCGAATGGTTTTCACTCGCCTTGTTTATCATTGGAATCAATGTATGAATTCTCTTTTTTGTTTTAGCAGATAGGAACACAATTGGAGCATAGTCTAGGAATAAGAAATGTGCACGTATTTTTTCCTCGAATTCCTTCATCGTCTTTTCATCTTTTTCCACTGCATCCCATTTATTCACGACAATCACAATAGCTCGTCCTGCTTCATGGGCATACCCAGCTATCTTTTTATCCTGTTCTATGATTCCCTCTTCTGCGTTAATAACAACTAAAACGACGTCGGAACGTTCTATAGCACGTAGCGCACGAAGCACACTATACTTTTCTGTTGTTTCATACACTTTTCCTCTTTTTCTCATACCTGCCGTATCGATAATGACGTAGCGTTCTCCATTTACGGTTACCATTGAGTCTATCGCATCTCTTGTTGTACCAGCGATATCACTTACGATTACTCGCTCTTCTCCAAGCATCGCATTGACAAGTGATGATTTCCCTACATTTGGTCGACCTATTAGTGAAAACTTAATCACGTCGTCATCATAGTCATTCTCGTCCTTGCTTGGAAAATGCTTAGCTGCTGCGTCTAAAAGATCGCCAAGACCTAGTCCATGTGAACCTGAGATGGGGTATGGCTCTCCAAACCCTAAGGCATAAAAATCGTAAATTAGATCTCTCATTTCTGGGTTATCAATTTTATTTACTGCAAGGACCACTGGTTTTTTCGCACGATAAAGAATTTTTGCTACTTCTTCGTCTGCAGAGGTAACTCCCTCTCTGCCGTTTGTTAAGAAAATAATTACGTCTGCTTCCCTGATCGCAATTTCTGCTTGTTGACGAATCTGTTCTAAAAATGGTTCGTCTCCGATATCAATTCCACCGGTATCGATAATGTTGAAATCATGACTAAGCCACTCAGCAGAACTATAAATTCGATCTCGAGTAACGCCAGGTATATCTTCAACAATCGAGATCCGCTCACCAACTATTCTATTAAAGATTGTAGACTTCCCAACGTTAGGACGACCTACAATCGCTATTACAGGTTTTACCATTTTTTTCATCCTTTCTAAAATAATAAAAGAGATATCAACAATTATTCAAACAATGTATAAGCAAAGTTATGTATCCGTGCAAGAACCGTTGAAATTACAAACATCTCATTTAATTATGGTGTAAATCAGCATTTAGTAAAGAAACCCTTCTACAAACAGAAGGGTCTAACTTTATTATATTATCAAAGTGGTCATGTACTAGCAAACAAAATCAGAAGAAACCACTTTAATGTTTTACAATGATGTACACTTCATCAGTAAGAGAATGTGCAATTCCATCCAAAATTGCTTCTAGATTCGTCGTGATTTTTTCCATCTCCTCTTTATCATCACAATGAAAAACCGCTACCCCACATGGGACTTTTTTAGGATTCGTCGTAATTGCAGCAAGGATAAATTTTTCAATATCCATTTTATCTCTCCTCTAGTTTTTTCTCTCTCTCTCTTTAGGCATTCGGATTGCATTTTCTAAAGTTGGAACCTTTTCAATTATTTTCTTCGCCTTCTCAATATCATTTTCTTGCGGAAGAATAAATACCCCCACTCTCCCATCATCTAGGTCTCTTTTTGCCAAGGGAACGAGAGCTGGTGTACCAGAATCTCGATACACTCCTAATGCATTGGATACATCATGCAGAATAGCCTGACGCTGCCCAAGATTCGCAATTGTCGCTCTTGCGTTAAAATTTTTCGGTTTAAGGATAAACCCCATCCCATAGCTTAGTACTTCCTTTTGTCTTTCCGGTAGACCAATGTTCATAATATAAATATTGTCCACATACAAGCCTGGACCATCAAAACGAGGTTCAAAGTACTCTACTTCAACAATATCCCCAAGCCTGCCTCCAGACATTAGTTTGGTAGAAATGAAAATGGCAATGACTGCTGCAACGATCCCACCCCAAATATTAAATAGGAGAAATCCAAGCGTACATAGAAAGGAAGTAAAAATCACCAAATAATTCCTACTTTCAAAAGCTATGGCAATGCCTTCAATATACGTTTTTCCTCGTGGTACTAATTCATAGTTATCCAATTCATTTAATGTATTTCTTTCCATATTTCTCACATCTCTAAATTGTGAGGCAGCCAAAGTTAAAAAGGTGATGGCAGTAAACTCTTCCTCAAGTATAGATGGTATGGCAACAGTTCCAAGTCCTGCAGCGATAAACCCTAAAGCCACGTGAATGATTTTCCCGTGAAGGTAAGTGGGATACTGTCGATAATCCGTACGTAGCATATAAATTCTTGTTGCTGTTCCAACAACCACTCCAAATAAAATAGGATAAGTGTACTCACTCACGATTGTCTTCCTCTCCCCTTTTCTAGTTGATAAACATGTCCTTCAAACAGGCTAGTTAGCTTTTCAAAACCGCTCCATGCCAAAATGAGACAAACGGATATGGAAATAACATCTAAAAACTGAAGTGACCCGATTGGAATTTCCATTGAATAAACATTCAACACTAGAGAATACACTAATTCTCCATGGATACTCCCAAAAATAAGCGCAATCACTCGTTTAAAAACCTCATTATGCATCATAATGGTCATATACGTTAATACGACGGCAAACATCCAATTTCTATCAAGGATTAACCAAACAGGATCAAAAAGCTCAAATAATTGAAAACTGCCATAGGCAAGCATAAGAATAAATGACGTGATCAAAAAGTAAACCATTGATTTTCCTTTCATTTTCCCAATCTCATAATAGGTTAGGATTAAAAAGAAAATTGAAACAACAGACACTTCTAGCCCAAACAAGTGTATGGATTGAGAAGACAAAATAATTGAAAATAATATGATGACTGTGTACTTCACTCGTTTCGGATTCGTTTTACTCATAAAAAAGGTCGTACAAATCCAAAGAGCCCAAAATGTCCAATAAAAGAATATTCCTTCCATGTCACCCCTCCTATCATCTCCATTATGGCTTTTCAGTATGTACTTTAACCGTAAGATGTATAAACTTTCAAAAATGATTCATGTTAATTAGGAGGAGGTGGGATCATGGGTAAAGATCGTCAACAAAGCAAATTAAAAGCAAGTGGTCGTGTTGAGTCCGATCGAGATCAAGAGTTGGAGAAAAAAGGGGCAACCAAACTCTCCAGCCCAGAAGAGGCTAGAGAGCTAAATAATAATAAAAGATATTAATGAAAAAAGCTCCCTTATCCGGGAGCTTTATCGATTACTATAGATTTTTGTGTTTATTCCTCGTTCATTAAGCCAATGATGAGTTTTTCCCTCGATTACCAAAGGGGCCTTCTGAAGATCCTTAATAGTTCTTGCGCCAAGAGCGGTCAGCATAAACCCAATTTCCATCTTGATTTCTTCAATTTCTGTAATACTTGCCTCTACTCCTTCATCTAAAAGGATTTGGAGCAAATACCCCGCTAACCCTGTTGCGGATGCTCCTAAAGACAATGCCTTAACTACGTCTAAGCTAGACTGTATGCCACCTGAACCTAATACAGTTAAGTCGGGGAAACTGGATTTTACCTCTGTAATGGAAGCAACTGTAGGAATTCCCCATGAGTTAAAAAACGACAGCATTCGATTTCGTCTTTCATTTTCGATTTTGGCAAAGTTTGTCCCGCCAAAACCACCGACATCGACAATAGAAACCCCCACTTGAGTGAGTTTCCTTGCTGTTTCACGACTCATGCCAAAACCAACCTCTTTGACAATGACAGGTACAGGTAATTTTTTTACTATATCTTCAATGCGCCATAGTGCACCAGTAAAATCACGATCTCCCTCTGGCATAGTTAGTTCTTGAATCGTGTTTACGTGGATTTGGAGCGCATTTGCTTCTAGCATATCAACCGCTTGGAGCGCTTGATCCACTGATGCTTCACTACCTAAATTTGCGAATATCAATCCATTCGGATTTTCTTTTCTAACAATTTTATAAGTGTCTATCTCACTGGGGTTCTTTATTGATGACATCTGTGAGCCAACTGCCATTGCAACTTTTGTTTCCTTTGCGACAAGGGCTAGCTGTCCATTTATTTCTTCTGTTCGTATTCCACCACCGCCAGTCATGGCATTGATAAAAAGAGGCGAACTCAAAGAAAGTTCGCCAATCATAGTATCAAGACTCACTTGCTCAGTCGAAGAGTCTGGCAAGCTTTGGTGAATAAACGTAATATCATCAAAACCAGTATCTCTAGTTTGCCCTGTGGAAAGAGCAAATTGTATATGATCCCATTTTCGTTTCGATCTAGTCAATGATTATCACCATTATCTCTTTAAATTCTTCAGTTGATCTCCAATCATTTCACCTAACTGAAAGCCTTTTGATTCTTCAGGAAGTTCATAATCCTTTACTTCTTCTTCCTTTTCAGCTAGTTCTTTCATGCTTAGAGAAAGTCTTTGTTCTTGCTCATTTACATCAAGAACCTTCACTTTCACTGATTCATTTTCCTTTAATACTTCATGTGGAGTGGCAATATGCTTATGGGAAATTTGTGAAATATGAACTAACCCTTCTACTCCTGGGAACACTTCAACAAAAGCTCCATAAGAAACAAGGCGTTTTACAACCCCTTCTAAAGTGGTTCCTTTTGCTGCTTTTTCAGAAATATTAGCCCATGGTCCAGGTAATGTTTCTTTTATCGATAAAGAAATCCGCTCATTATCACGGTCAACACTAAGCACTTTTACTTGAACTTGCTGTCCCTCTTGAACAACATCAGTCGGCTTAACAACATGCTCATGAGACAGCTGAGAAATGTGAACCAATCCATCAATTCCACCAATATCTACAAATGCACCAAAATCAGTAATTCTTTGTACGGTACCTGAAAGAACCTGACCAGGAGCTAATGAATCTAAAATATTTTTCTTTTGTTTTCCTTTTTCAAGCTCAATTACGGCACGATGAGAAAGGATTAGACGATTCTTCTCCTTGTCTAGTTCTACTATTTTAAATGCCAATGTTTTACCCTTATAATCAGAGAAATCTTCAACAAAGTGTGCTTCCACTAAAGAAGCAGGAACAAAACCTCTTACTCCAAGATCGACTACAAGTCCGCCTTTTACAACATCTTTAATTTCAGCATCAAATACTTCACCAGATTCAAACTTTTGCTCAAGCTCTTGCCATGCATTTTCAGCATCTACTTTACGCTTTGAAAGAATCAAGGCATCTTCTTCTACCTTTAGGACTTCTAATTCAAGCTGGTCACCTTCATTAACCGCATCGCTTGCTTTTTCAATGTGCAGACTTGATAACTCACTAATTGGAATAATTCCATCAAGCTTGCTGTTTGGGATTGAGATAATAACCTGTTTTTCCTCCACCTTTGTTACTTGTCCGCTTACTTTGTCACCCACTTGAAAATCCATAACTTCCACTTGATTCATTTCTTCAGACATATGTACTCCTCCTTAATCCATTGACTGCTCCATTTTTATAAAAAGTGATGTTTGCATCACCGTTGAAACAATACTT
>NZ_JAKFCQ010000095.1:0-2578 GCF_036676585.1 Robertmurraya sp. | reverse complement strand
CTTCTAGATGTTCATTTATCAGAAGCTGGGTATCAGGTATTCGAAGCTCAGGATGGTATAAAAGCTTTAAGTATCTTAAGTAATATAAAATGTGATTTAGCCGTTGTAGATGTGATGATGCCATATATGGATGGTTATGCCTTAACGAAAGAGATCCGAAATATGCACGACATTCCTATCATCCTTTTAACTGCTAAAAATCAAATTGAGGATAAGGAACAAGGTTTTCATTCTGGGACCGATGATTATCTTGTCAAACCGTTTGAACCGAAAGAACTACTCTTTCGAATCAAAGCTTTGCTTCGACGATATGACATACAACCGGATGGATCGATTGTTCGTGTAGGAGATACGATCATAAATAAAAAAAGCTATGAAGTTCAAATTGGAAGTCGCACGATACTACTACCCTTAAAGGAGTTCGAGCTTTTGTATTTTTTGATTTCAAGTCCTAGGCAAGTCTTTTCCCGAGATCATCTAATAGAACATATTTGGGGTTTGGATTATGAAGGAGATGAACGAACGGTAGATGTTCATATAAAAAGATTAAGAGAACGTTTTTCAAAATTGTCAGAGGATTTTCAAATTAAGACCGTACGTGGGATTGGATATTTATTGGAGACAAAACGTTGATGAAATCTCTTTATGTGAAATTTGTTGTGATTACAATTGGAATCATGATTTTAAGTGGAATATTAGCTTTTTTAATCTCTAATACCTATTATCAGCAAAAATTAAAACCTTCTAATGATCAAAAAAACACAAAAATCGCCCTAGAGATAGCTGCATTTGTTGAAGAACATGCGAATATCAATTTCAAGGAGTACTTAGAAAACCTTTCTACCATTGGATATCAAATTTACTTAGTAGATACTTCTGGAAGGGAATCCTATTATGGAGCACCATTCAGGGATCAAACTCTTTCTGCTTCCACTAAAGAACAGGTATTTCATGGTGATATTTATCATGGTATGCTTCATTTTCCAAAAAAAACCTTTGTGACAGGTTTTTTTGCAAACGAATTAAAGAATACGATTGGTGTCCCAGTGACGCATAATGGAATAAACTATGCTCTTTTTATTAGACCTGATATTAAGCTTCTTTTTAATGAGATGCATATTTTATTTGGCTGGCTTCTTGCATTAATGATTTTTTTAAGCATCATGATGGTAGTGGTCAGTACGAAATATTTAGTGAAGCCGATATCTAAATTAACAGTTGCCACAAAGTCATTATCAACAGGAAACTTTAATGTTGAACTTGATATTGATCGTAATGATGAATTAGGAGAACTCTCTCATAGTTTTTTACAAATGTCGCGTAGATTAGAACAATTGGATGAGATGAGAAAAGAATTCATATCAAACATTTCTCACGATATACAATCACCACTATCTAATATAAAAGGGTATACAAATCTATTGGAAAATGAATCCCTGAGTAATAAAGATAAAACACATTATATTTCTGTCATAAATGGTGAAATTAGTAGGCTTTCTACATTAACTAAACAATTATTACTTCTTGCCTCCTTAGATCGCGATGATGATATTTTGAAAAAAAGACCATTCAATGTGGCACAGCAAATGAAGGAATTAATCCGAAATTATCAATGGGTAGTAAATGAAAAAGGGATTATGCTTGGCTATTCATTACCAGATACAGAAATGATCGGTGACCCCTCTTTATTAAATACAGTATGGGATAATCTGTTGACCAATGCCATTAAGTACAATAAAGCTAATGGTAGCATTGAGATATCAATTGAAGAAAGAGAAGAATCAATATTGGTCACCTTTGAAGATACAGGAATAGGATTGAATCATAAGGAATTAGAGAGGATATTCGATCGCTTTTATCGGGCAGATATCGCACGCACGCGTTCTGTTGATGGGACAGGACTTGGCCTATCAATAGTTGCTACAATTGTTAAACTGCATGGTGGTTATATTCATGTGAATAGTAAAGAAAATGAAGGAACTACTTTTGTTGTTGAGTTACCTATATGTTAGTAACGTCTTTCGATTGTGTCAGGCATTTCCAGTGGGAAAATATCCACTTGTGATGCCTGACACTTTTTTTGTAAAGTTAAAATTTCTCCTTGCCCCCCCATTTGTAACTTGTTATTCATCCTCTGTTCACATAAAGACTATAGACTAAGGATGTCAAAAGAGATGGGAGGAGATCACATGAACATGGCATGGAAAGAAATTAAAAAAAATAAAGTAAGGTTTTTTATTTTAGGTTCCATCGTTTTTCTAATTAGTTTGTTAACTTTTATTATATCTGGTTTGGCAAATGGATTATCACAAGATAATGCTGCATTAATTAAAGACTTGCCAAACGGACAATTTTATATGAATAAAGAGGCAGAGGAAACTTATAATCTATCGAGAATAGACAGAAGTATCCAAGAAAAAATGTTACACGAACAAAAGGATGCTGTTGCCCTATCCATACAAATGGGCTTTTTGAACGATGAGACTGGTAAGCAACACAGCGTTGCCTTTGTTACATCTACCGACTCAAAGTTTTTTGAACATGTTAATCGAGGGGAAATCGTACTTGATCGCTCGTT
>NZ_JAKFCQ010000094.1:0-12427 GCF_036676585.1 Robertmurraya sp. | reverse complement strand
TCCAGAAGAACTTCTTTCAAGTGTTATACCATGAAGTGGGCCATGAGGTGGCTACAAGGTCTTTGAAATTTGATAACAAATATGCAAAAGCTGCCTTTGGTTCTAGACTGAAATTCAATTATGAAGATGATGTATTTGTAAGGCTTGAGGAAGAGGCTAAGGCTAGTAAATTCTCTATGAGATTTCTGAAAGTCAAAGATAGGCAGTATCTTAAAGAGTGTTGGTACACGTATACAAGTTCTGTAGCTAAATGTATAAATGCAAGTGAGCTTGACAGATACATCACAACCGTTGCTAAATACAACAAATATTTTGAAGACTAGCCTCAGGAGGCTTAATGAAATGACCTTACTTATTATCTATTTCATCGTTGCACTTATAGTATCCTACATCCACGCGCACATCAGCACGGCTAAGGGTAAGAAATATGATTTGAAGAATGATTGGATATTGTGTCTTCTGTGGCCTCTTGTTATTGTTGCTGTGATTTATACGGCTGTTGGTGAGGGTGAATGAATGACCACAGAATATTCCCCTGAGAAACAATTGATCAAAGACTTCATCCGCTGGGCTAGTGATACACATAAGTGTGCTCTGGTTCAGTTTCCTGATGAATTTGCAGCTAGTGGATATGTGAACTACAGGTTTGTAAATGTGGGCAGTCTAGTTGAGGAGTTTATGAATGACATTCAACGAAAAGATTGAACAGCTAGATAAAGAATTGAGGGAATTACGTAGTGAACTAGAGGGTGATTTGGAGAAATATAACACTCAATGCCCTGATGAGAATAGGTTGATCAATGATCCTGAATATTGCAGACAATGGATAAGAGGTGAAATTGAAAGCAGTTCTAGATGGTTTAGCAAGGAGATTTACAAATGACAGCTAAAGCACCAACACCAATGCCTGAGGATATTCAAAGGTCAAAGGCGCCTACTGCACCACCACGTAGTTGTGAACCTAAACCTAATAACCTTACACTTGAACAAGCATTTGAAATTATGTTTGAGAAATATAAGGGTGCACTTCAGGAGTTGAGTGAGAAATGATATCAAAACGAGAGATGCAACTCGAAGAAGTCCTAATAGACCTGCTGAATACACATTTCTTCTCCAAAGAACTTGAGTGGAGTTGGAAGGAGGGATATTCTTTGTTAGAGAAAGATCCAGACCTATACCGTAAAATTAAAAATTTACTACCAGAGGTTATTGAAAATAAATGACTAGTAAATTAGAGCCACCTAAACCCCCGCTCATGCGTGCAGGATGCAATGGTAATCCGTGCCCTCTATGTGGTAGTGGGATGAAACCTAATTGGTTGTGGTTTAAATCAAAAGGGTGCTACCAGCCTGAATGTGAGAATTATTGTAGAAGGACTAGATAATGGAATTCAAAAACTCAGCAGACATGTTCAGTCAAAACACAAAGGCAATGCGTGAAACAAATGATTGCACTGTCAAAGCGTTTGCTGTAGTCTTTGACACAACCTATGAGAAAGCTCATGCACACTTAAAACATAATTGCGGACGGCAGAACAGGAAAGGTATTATTAGCCGTGATGTGTTGGCACCAAGCTTGAAGAAAACTAAATACAAAATTGGTCCCTATTCAAAGACAAACAGAATTACATTGAAGAATTTCATAGAGAAACACAACACGGGCAGATTCTATGTCTGTGTAAGGGGTCATGCGCTGGCTGTTGTTGATGGAGTTATTTATGATTACAAAGAAGGCTTGCGTAGGCAAGTAACGTGGGCTATGAGGGTTTATTTGGGAGAATAACATGACAGACACATATGAGAAATGCTCATGCGGAAGTAGACAGAAATCTAAGTGTGTGAAGGAGAGTGGACTTGGAGATGGGAAGATGTGTTTGAGACCACTGCCTGATTTCTCTGAAGGATATGTTTTTCCTGAACGGATGAAAACATTTACACCAGATGATTGGGTAGCAGAGTGGGAGAAACTTCAGGAGAATCAAGAATGAGCTTTATAATTTGGGATGAATGTAAAGACATCACTGATGATCAGTGGAACAAAATTGAAATAAAGTTTGGCACTATTGAAGAACGTATTGATATGCAGATAAAGAACGCTATTATCGAATATGTGTCTGATAAGATGGATGCCGAGAGTGTTAAGAAGAAACCAAAACCATATTATCGTAAGGGGAGATGGGAGTGAGTTTCATATTATTTACACTAGGTGTTATTGTAATTTCATATCCGTTCTTCGGAGCTGTGGTTTATGGCGATCCTTGGACTTGGATATTTAAGGAGGTTGAATAATGTTTAAACCAAGACCACCACTAACACAAGAAGAAATTAAAGAGCTTTTGGCTTCTGTCCAATTAAGATCAACACCAAGCGATCCTTGTGCTAAATATCCCGAACTGGTCAGGATGAAAACCAGATACAATGCACAATACGGAGAAGGACAGCTTTATAAAGACTATAAGCTTGCACAGCAAAGGCTGAATAAAGAATGAGTGTAAGAACATTAGAAACCAAACACGAAGGCTTGACAGTCTTCGATACAGTGACAGGAGAACTTCTTTATCACAAGAAACCTAAAGCTGTTAAGATGGGAACCTTTGATAAGTATGTAGGTGTGGATACCAAATATCCTCAAGACTGTGTAACCAAAGACAGCTTGATTGAGTGTCTATCTGTAATGGATGGATATATCAACGATAAGCCTTATCTCACATCTCATAACTTGCTGGATGCTTTGAATCAAGATCTATTAACCCCATTACAACTTAAACTGATTACACATGTTGTTCTCAATCTTACGGGATGGAATATCTATATTGGCACAGTGAAAGACCTATGCTCTTGTGGGACTACAGAAGCAAACATATCTCGTCTGATTAAGAGTCTAGATCCAAATGTACTGAAGGTTAACCATAGAAACAAACCATTCAGGGGCGATATTGTTATTGAAGTCAACCCAACCTATGGCTGGAAAGGTGATGTTAGATATCGAGAAATGAAGATTGCTAGTTGGTATGGATCTTCATATTCTGCTGATTAGCACTTCGTTTAAAACGAACTCATCACCAATGATGAATTGATACACCTGTAAGCCCCTATTTCTGGGGCTAGTTGTATTTACATTACTTATTATACATAAGACAGAGAAATATCTACTAGGAGTTAACTGTTGAAACGAGATATCAAAATAGAAATGAGTGTAAGCCAATACTACCGTAAGCTTGGGGATAATGTAGGTAATACTCCAACCGGAAAGCTGTTAACAAAGGCTGAACAAGAGCATCTGAAAGATTTGTATTATCAATATGCGTTGAAGGTGGAACGTGAAGAACAGGAAGCTTTGAAGATGTATAAGATTAGGAATTATAAACGAGGGAAGAAGTGATGGAAACTGAAATTGAGATTTGGAAAGATATTGAAGGGTATCCCGGCTACCAAGTTAGTAACATGGGGTGTGTTAAGAGTTTGGTAAAGGCTTACAGACGACAAGAGATAATTCTTAAAGGCAGTCCAAATACAACAGGCTATATTCTAGTACAACTTTATCCTGAACCAAGAAAGCGTAAGTCGTTACTTGTGCATAGGCTTGTTATGATGACTTTTCAACCCAATCCTGCAATGGAACAACTAGAAGTTAATCATAAGGATTTAGACACAACAAATAATAAAATGTCTAATCTTGAGTGGGTGACTGAGAAAGAGAATAAAGCTCACTATGTAGCAAGTGATAAGTTTAAAACGGTAATCATCAAAGTACCTAAAGGTGAAGATCAGCACTTATCAAAGCTTACAGAGGAGCAAGTGTTAGAGATTAGGGATATCTACCCAACAATTGAGTATGGAGGTATTAAGAAAGTAATTGCAAGCTATGGTATTTCGAGGAGTGCTTTTGAGGATATAGTCAAAGGTCGTACTTGGAAACACCTTCTTCCAGAAGTGTAAATTTACAACCCCCTCTATTTCAGGAGTCAGCTTTCATTAGCGACTCCTATTTTTGTGCCTAGAAAATATGGTAAGTGGCCTGTAAGCCTTGGTTTATAAGGTACTCAACTCTCAAGACTGCCAGATCTCTAGTAGCTTGTCTTAACGCACCTAGGCGTACGACGGCAATAACCGTGCCAAATAATAAAATATAGAGAAATTCTATCAAGTCTATCTAGTCAATAGACTGTACCTAGCACTAGCAAGCTTTGTGCCAAGTCACTGATCGATAGTTATTATTCACTACTGAGCGTGGTATAACGTAACAGTTCGCATAATCTATTTATTGTTAAATGTTACCTCATACACATAACCTATCAAGACACCTTGTCACTAATCCTTAGTTACCACACCTCACCCTCTCTTGTCAACATAGCCTAACAACACACTACTAGGCAGCTGATATGTGTAGCTGAGGTGTATTGGACAGGTGTTTGGGAGGGATTATTAGTCTGTCCCAGTATGTGGGATGGGAAATTGTGGAGATAGAGAGCATCGTGCTTAACACACAAGGATACTTTAACCACACTCGCACAGCCACTAGAACGCATCTAATAGACTTTGAGAGTACACTTGTACACTAGAATTGATAAGGCTTTGACTGAGTTTAGTAGTATCAACGAAAGAGATACTGGAGAGATGTTTTATTAATACTATCGATAACATTAAGCCTCTCAAGTGAGAGGCTTATAATTCCCTGCTTGAATTAACGGCTACCGTAGTATTGTACTTGACCTGTAACCCCTTTCTCAATAACCATTAAAGCTTCTTTTTCAGTAAGGAGGGTTGCAAGGGGTTTGCTCTTGACTGCTTTCTGTTCATGTCTCCAGTACTTACCGTCAGCCTGAAGAACTACACAGCTAGGACGACGATGTTCTTCTTTAAGTTGTTCACGGACCTCTTGCATGTTGATAGCAATCAGGCTGGTTTCAGTTTTCATTTCCGTATTCCTTTAAGAGGTTTTCTTTGTCTGTGTGGTTAGTATAACAGACTGGACCATGTCGTCAACACTTATTTTCAAAGAATTTTGATTTATTTAAAGCTTCTCAGAACGTTACAGCATTCAAACTTAACAGGAGTGCTCCAGTCTCTCGAAGAGGACTGGAGCATACCACCCGTAATCACCAAACATCAGGAAAGATGTATACTGCTCAGCACGTTCTACATAGTCCCACAAGATCAAGCCATTGATAATGAAGGGAGTGATGACTGGTTGTTTGTCGAAGTGCTCACGTTGTGACATGATATTGTCCTCAGTGCATGTTGTTCAGTTTAAGGAAGTTTGTGATGTCTTCAGCCCCACAGTCATATCCTAAGAACCAGTGGGCTGCATCGAAAGCGGAAGCAAACATTTCTACATCATTACGGCCAATGTAGCCTTTCCAGTTACCGTAGATGTTCTTACGAAGGGACTTATAACCAGTCAGTACAGATTCATTCCCTTTATAGTCAGTGATCTTGTATTCAACTGGTTTTGAAGATTTGATGGTCATTTCGTCTTACTCCACTGTTCGTTTCAGTAAGGTAACTATAGCCCACCTACTAACCTAACACAAGATTTATTTTCAATATTTATCACTCATTATAGCTTCACCACTATCACTCCATATCTTGTGATAAACAGGCTCTGTCTTTACATTCGTGTTGTCTTTAGTAAATGAATAGAGAAGAAAAGCTATTGACAAGAACATTTTAATTCTCCTTGATTATTCAGCTATGTAGCAGTCCGATTCTTTATAACCTTTCATGGCCATGTACTTACGTTCAAGCTTAGCACACTCTTTAAATGCTTGATCCTCTTCTTGTTGTGTGCTAACAGACCAAGATGCTGGCTGATATTCATCACATTGACTAGGAGAGGTGCAGAGTGCTACGTAGAGGAGAATAGTGTACATGATGGTGTTTCCTGTGTTTGTCTTTGATGTAGTAATTGTATAGGCAAACAAGAAGGCCGTCAAGCGGCCTGTAAGGTTTATCTCTATTTATTTTACTCCTTAAAAATCCACTTCCAAGGATCAGCATAGAGAACTGCTCCCCAGAAAGGGTAGGCTATCATTGTGCAGATAGTTGCGAAGATAATAAATTTCATTAATCAAATCACCTTATAAGTTTCATAACCTGTATTGACACTACCAACCCCAATCTCCGTCAGGCTATATTCCTCCAACCTATCCCACACTTGATACTGCTGGCTCCATTTATACAACCTCTTCCCCTTAAGCTCATAACGATAGTCTGTTAATGTATTTTGTCCAGCAACTTTCAGATAAGCTGTTGTGTTGTCAACATATGTGCACAGAAGAGTATGGCGGTTGAAAATGGATTGTTTTAGGAGGTATTTAGAGCCTTCGGTGAAGTGAGTGGTCATGAGACAATCTCCAATTCGTCGGGGTGATACCACAAAGCAAAGTCTCGAGGGTCTTCACCATCTTCGATATTCAAACAATCCGTATCGAGAAGGACGTCTAATCCTTGAAACACTTTAGTGACCGTACCAAGCATTCCGTAGGTTGTTGAGGACTGATTAGTAATAACAACCCGGTCATTCATTTTAAATTCCATCAATTCATCTCCCAATTCATCCGTTTTACATCCCTAGCTTGCTTATAGTCACTATTGTGACAACTCTTTGCTTTCTTTGTGAAGGATGTTTCATTACTACTATAGCTGTGTTTACCCTTCTTGCTTGTGTATTTTTGTTTATATTCGTAGGGATGGCTTTCTGCGAAAGCTTCAGAGAAAGCTTCTGTGTGGATGGTGTTCATTTCAAATAGCCTTCAATTTGATTAGGATCACAAGTCAACATCTTGCTCAAGTCTGTACCACGTACACCAGTGAAGCCCATGGAATGAAGCTGCTTAAGAATGACTTGTTTCTCTCCTTCAGAGAATTTAGTCTCATAAGTTTTAGTGACTACACGTACAGCGCGGCTACCCGAAACAATGCTGACGTTCACTTTAAATCCAAGAGTCTTCATCGCCTGACGAACCGCTTGGGAAGCTTCTTTAGTGGTGTTGTACATGGTGACTCTCCAGAAGGTTTAGCCTAAAGGCTTGTTTGCTTTCGATAGAGCTATATTATTCTTATTCACTGCCCAATGCAAGCACTTTCTTCACATTTTCCAAAGCTTTTCTCACATCTTTATCAGCCTTTTGAAGCATCAAAGGAGAGCTGTCAAATGGTCCTGTGTCTTGAGCATCTAGATAGTGTAGCTGTATTTCCACTTGACGTGCAAGATCTTCATATGCTTTCTGAACAGCTGTGTCTTTCATTTCCCCTCTCCTTCACTCACATTCTGAGCAACATTATCATTAACAATTGTATACCACAAACCAAGCTCACGCCACACTTTCATGCTTGTGTGTCCTTCATTTGCTAATTCTTCAATCCGTATCATAGCAGCACTTAGTGTGATGTGTACAGATGGATTGTGTTGTGTGGTCATTGTGAATAATCCTGCCCTACAGCAATGGAATACATTGCTTGTTCTAGGTTCACAATGACAATTTCAGAGTGTTCTGTGTAGTATGGTGTAACAGCTGCTGTATAATCCAAGAACGCAACCTGATCATAGCGTGCCCAACCACTCACGATTTGACTTTCTCCATCGTCACGGACAAGACGGAAACGAAAGCCGCTATCACCATTCCAGCCTGCACCAACCTCTTTTGTTTCGATTGAATATTTCATTTTACACCTCTTTGAGAGTTCTGTAGTAGGCTGCTGCCTGTTGCGACCATGTTACTAAGGTTCTGGTGACAAGGCAAGCATTTTTTAAGAAAGATTTAAAAGAATTTTGATCACTCAATTCATCGATGACTTCTGCGAAGAATCTACCCCCTACAGGCGACGAATAGCTCTCCCCATGTCCGTTGTTGTCTGAAGGGGTAGAGAGGGAATCTGCATAGGTTTCTTCCTCATCTTCTGGGGTTTGGGCAGGCTTTTGAGCTATAGCCTTGCGATATAATA
Organism: Robertmurraya sp.; assembly: GCF_036676585.1. Lineage (NCBI taxonomy): Bacteria > Bacillati > Bacillota > Bacilli > Caryophanales > Bacillaceae > Robertmurraya > Robertmurraya sp. The sequence continues at coordinate 4,481 of NZ_JAKFCQ010000094.1, read as the reverse complement.
CTTCAACACGCTGAACCTTGCTCACTAACACGTCACGTAGAACAGAGTACTCAGATATTGACATGTCTGTTGTTTTGTACTCTCGTTCAAGGTCCAGCATCATTCCTTGGAGGGTTTGTAACCTCTTAAATTGAGGTAGTATGCGATCTTTAATGTTGATTTTTTTAGTTTTAACTTCATCGTCACCATAAGATGCTACGCAAGCCGAACCGTCTGGATTAAAGTGGACACGCTGAGAACGACCTTGATGCCGTGAGCCTCCAAGCATTTCCCCGCTATAATCATATTGATCCGCGTCACTCCAACTTGCAACGATATAGTTACGCAAGATACACCTCCTGAATCCAAATCACCTTTCAATGTCTAGATTCTAGGAGGTTTTCTACTCACTGTCAAGTATATCTTTTCAGTAAAGCTTCGGCAGTACGTTCGCACGTTTGTCTCGCTGCCAATTCAATAGCCAAATCCAACGCAAGGCTTTACGTCGTCCCGCTTTCTTACCTTCGGTAGTTTCTTTGCTATCCCAAGAATTCATATCCACAGTGAAATAGAAAGCTGCACCTAACAGCAACAGCAGGCTAACACCATCCGTCACACCAAAGAACGCTGCAATACCCGGAAGGATACCAATGCAGTACACGATAAAAGCTAATTCCATTACTTCTCTCCTAATTTAAAGTTTAAACTAAAGTTGTCGAGCTTTACGCCCACATTTACTACAAAGGGTTTTACCACTCACTGCAAGAATCAAAACATAGGGAACGACCCACAGTAAACCTGTCAGTAACACTAACACAATGTTGATGAAGTGTCCACCACCAGATAGACCAGACTTAACACCTATCTGTACACCACATTGTTTGCAGTTGCACATCTTGAGGCTCATGAGATAAGCTCCAATTCATCTTCAGCAAAATAGGAGAAGTCATCTGCAGCATCAAACACAAGAGTGTATGGTAAGCCTGAATCCTCCAAAACTTCGGTTACAAAACCTACGTTATTGTAGAAGCCAGAATACTCATTATTAACTTTAACTTGATCGCTGATTTTAAACTTGCTCATCACTTATCCTCCAAATCATACTTAAAATAATTAGTCCAAGCTTGTTGCCCAACACAATAAAAGATATGAACAGTGTTGTTGTGAAAGCGTTGAATGTCGCCGTTACTCTTCAGGCTAAACTGATAGCTTTCACCAGCTTTGAAGGCTATAGAGCCGTCTGTCATTATTACTGAGTTGAAGCATTTGAGAGTGATCATTCTACACCTTCCAACGATCTGAGTACTAGACCAAGAGACTTGAAGTGTTCACCATCATGATTTGGATTATGAGCCTTGCCACCATAACCCTTAGGACGATAGAAGTATCCTTCGCTATCAAGGTAGATGTTGCCTACTACTTTCTTGTCCAGTTTGAAAGCTTCGATCAATTTAGGCTTGTTCATTTTAGTTAGCCTCATCAGCATAAATAGATTTAACCACATAACGAATCGCTCCGTACTTCATGTCCAGACGGTTAGCCTGAGCAGATGCACGTTTACGTTCAGTATAGACCTTGCCAACCGTGGTTTTAGTCTGAATGTCGATGATTACGTAGGTGGTCATGGCTGCGGTTCCTTGTCCTTGTGTATTGTTTGCTTCGTTAAAGACAGAATAGCACGCTGCGCAGATGAGTCAACAATTATTTTCAATTTATTTTTCACACAGGTAAAGAAAAAGGGACCGAGCGGTCCCTCAATTAGAGTGAGAATGTTTCTCGATGGTTTGCATGGTCATCCCTTAGCATTTCAGCGCGAAGGTAGATTGCATTGGCTACGTCTTGTCGGTAGCAAGGCTCAAGCATGTATCGTAAGACTGTGTTTTCAATTATATCAGCCTTTGCTAACTGCCATGCTCGGTGTGCATCCATTTGTTCAGTGTATCTACCTAGTGCTAGATAATTACCCAACCCATCGTTTACTTGAGCGCTAAAAGGTTTGGTTGGTATCCAGTTAGGGTGTCGTTTATCTGAAACCACATAAACACCAATTGAAGAACAATCCCCACGACCACCTTGTTTAGTCAGGAAACAGTAGTTCACATACTTAGGCACGTAAGCACACGTTTCGGGAGAGTAGTGTTTATTGCCCACAACCAAGATGTCCTTGTCCAACTCTAAACCCTTCCACACTTGATCTGTTGTCCACATCTTGAACTCAGACAAGTATTGCCAGTCATCGCAGATACTTGCACCTACGTATGATGGAGTCTTGGCTAAGTACTTGGGTGACAGGGCCCTCTTCATCATACCTGTCCATTTACCATACACACCTTTGTAGTCCTCATAGTTATCACGATAGTATTCGCTGTGATATTTCAGGTCATTAATACCCCAACTATACAACGTTGGACTTGGTTCTTTTCTTTTTCTTCCCACTCTCTTCGCTCCATAGGTAAACCCCGCACGAGACGGGGTTGTTTTGTAGACTGAAAATCAGTCGTTGTTGTTACTCATCAGGCTTCAGTATGTCATTACAGCTCTTGGATATGACTAGAAGCTTTGATCTGTTTTCTATGCTGCTCTGACTTACCACTTCGGTTAATTCCACGATGCCTTCCACAACCTCGACAAACTTCTCTAGTCTTACCTTCAAAAAGTCGATCTCTTGTTGTTGCAAATCGAAGAGCTGGTTCATCAACTCAATACGTTCTTGTGTATCATCTGTGTTTGACAGGCTCGGAGGTTCCAGAAGAACCTCCCCTACAAACTCTGTCTCGTGGGGGCTATCCAATTCCATCGGTACAAGTGGAACTACTTTGTAATTTGAATCTTCTTCAGCCCAAGGCTGTGGTGAAGTAAACACCGAACTCCTACCGTGACCCTCAACGAGGTAGGCTTTAATAGTAGTCATGTTAGTTGCTCCGGCTGATTGAGGCAAAAGCTTGTGCCAATGTTGGCTTGACACGGACCTTGCCATCTGGGAACCGCCGTACTTCGTACCCTTGCTTTACTTTAATGATAATTCCAATAAAACTGCCATCAAGCTTACTGTAGCACCTTCTGGTTTTGCTGCCAGTAACTGGACTGAATGACGATTTGATCTGTGTTTGATTAGCCATGATATTCACCTATTAGGATGTGGAACTCGCCGTTCCAAGTAACGAACAGAACCATTTCTATTCGCTTACCTCCGTGGGCCGTGACTAACTGCCTGTCACGTATTCAGTGCTCCCTTACTCATGGCTATAGAGTAGGAAATGTCTTACACAAATGCAAGCAAAATGTGTAAAATAATTCAAATCATTTCGTAGGCAGACCTTCCGTGTAGATAAGCCCTTGTAAAATAAGCTCTTCCTCAATCTCCCCCAACTGAAGCGCGTAGGTCAAATCACTTCCCTGATAAGGTGGTGTATCCTCACCAACCCAAAGCCAAGAAAGAAAATGTTCTTCAAGGGTTTCTTTCGAAAGGTTCAACGCATTGCGGCAATCTATCAATGCTTGATTGTAGATCAATGGATCATTCAAGGATTCCAGTACGGCTTTGACTTCTGTGGTCATTTTAAAGCTCCTACGGTTTGAGTTGTGTTTCAGTGTTGAGACAATGTGCCACTGATCGGATCCACAAGCAATAGCCGCCATGAAATAAAATTCTAAAGAAATGCAGAATCTCTCCATTGAAGATATCTATTGATTCCCTTAACGAGCAAGCTTTTCTCTTTATAGAATTTAATCGCTTTAGGAATCAACACCCTCTGGGTGAAGCTCTGCCCCGAAGCAATCTCATAAACTGTTGCTGCTGTGTGGAATAGAGCTTGTTGGATTGTGTTCATTTTACCCTCTGAATTGCTTAAGAGTGTGGTTAGGAGACGCTCTAAATCTTGTTCTAGTTTGGATGGAATGTGTTGGGGTTTCATTCTTGTGGCGCTCCATTACCATTTTCAAAGAAAAAGCAACCCTTATCACTGCAGGATTCAACAGTGGCAGCACCACATCTTCCACAACTATTACTGATTGGTGCAGTTACTCGACCAGCACCGATCGCCATTCGTAGAGTTCGTTCAAGTTCAGCTAGATTCTTTCGCAACTCAGTATTTTCGTGAGTTAGTTTAACAATTTCGCCAAGAGCTTTATAATAATTGTCACTCATAATATTCTCCCTAAAACATCCCAGTTATTTGATGCCATTTGTCTTCTACGAATTTGACACCTTTCACATACCTGATATCACAATCATCGAGTTCTCTACCAATGGTGAGAGCATCGGGTAGAACCCAAGAACTAATGAACTGTTCTAATGCTTTCATACTGAGATTGCAGGCATAAATTGCATCTGCTAAAGCCTCGGTGAAATCAACATCTTCAGTAGATTCATTCAAAGCATTCTGTAGCTGTGTTTTTAATAGGTCAAGAGGGTTCATTTAACCAACTCCAGTTCTTCTTTAGTTGCATAAAATGTCATACCGTCCGTTCGGTCTTCGTGAGAGACTAGAAACTCCCCTAAT
>NZ_JAKFCQ010000093.1:0-2381 GCF_036676585.1 Robertmurraya sp. | reverse complement strand
TGTGGAGAACACTTCGAAGAGCAAGCAGAATCATACATCTATGAATGCACAAAATGCTTTGGTAAAAATCACGAATAATAATGAGAAGGTGAAAAATTGTATATAGATGGTGTAGTTGGATAGACCTTGTTTACTTCGGAGATGGAGTGAGTAAGGTTTTTTATTGTTTGCTTTTTGGACTAGCATAGTTCTTAAATCTAGTGTGAGTCTAGAGGAGTCCACCAAACTATATACCGAATAGACCTATAGACAGCACCTAGGCTGGGCACACGCAAAAAAAATGGAACCTCCAGCAGAGAATGAAGGTACCATTTCTTATCATAAAACAATATCAGTTTGGCCGTTGCTGTCATACCATCATAGTATTTTTCTTTTCGGATGAGGTTAATCCGTAAAATTGCGGAAACTTTTCGATATGCTCTAGCTCGAGAATCCGTTTCGGCAAGGGCGGATGTGAAGAAATCAATTGGCTTAACCAAACAAAGAACCCCTGCTCCAGGCTGCTCTGCAAAAGGTAATCGGTACGATTGACTTTCTTAAAGAGAACCTTCCCAATGGCCATCAAAGTCAATCCCTTCATAGCCACTTCTGTATTCCCTGTATAATACGTGGCAATCCGGTCACAGGAATATTCACAAGTGCGGGAATAGGCATTTCCAAGGAACGGGACCCATGTTGCCGGAAGAATCAATAATTGCTTTGAGATATGTTTTCTTTGCAAATGAGCCAGTTCATGGGCAATGATAAACGTCAATTCCTCTTCCCCATCTTGTTCAATTAATTCAAATATATCTGAGTAGAGTATAATGAAGTTCCGTCCGAAAAATCGGGTGGCAAATGCATTCAGAATCCCACCTGACTCTAAAACATAGACATCAGGCACTTGAAGGATATTCATTTTCACACATAAATCCTCTACTTTTTCCTTAATATGGGGAAATTGATGATTAGAAAGCTTTACCCCATTGCTACGGATATTCCCTAACATAATTCCTTGGAAAAATAGACTCAGAAGGATTCCTATCAAAGCGTAGAATATTCCTATAATGGAAAAGAGCAATACTAAATATATAAGTGCACTTACCGCAACACAAATAGAAAAATATACTTGCTCTTTCGGATGAATCAATCGACTGTTCATAATGATCCCCTTTTCAATTACTCCTTCCCAACAGCTACCTCTCGGTTTCTCGCATGATTCATTAACTGGAGTTGTTGAATGATTTCCGCTTCAATTTGTTCATTTGCCTTCTTGATCATGCCACTAATTAGAAATAAATCAATTAAGGTCCAAACTCCTAAAAGTCCAAGGGTCAGGGTCATGGCAATTGCGGAGCCTGTCTTTCCTAGATAATAACGATGCCCACCGATCCCGCCCAAGAAAAACCAAAGCAACCAAGTGGTACCCGTCGACTTTTTCCTTTTATCCATTTCGGATGCAAGCATCTGTAAGTCTTGGGTAGTTAAATTTTGCTTCGCTAATAGATTGTTCATTTCAATAACTTCCTCTCTAAAATTATGATAGGTCCTATATTCTACCATATAAATTGGACGAAATTTATCAAATTCCTCCTTTATTTCCAAAAAATATTAAATTTGATGTAACGAATACAAGTGGAGCAGTATAAGAGACGACTGGATAAAAAGAATTCCAATATACCCGTCTTTTTAATAACAGGTTACATACCAGAATCAAAAGTTAACAATCTCCAAAAGAGGAAAATTGTATATATTGGCTACAATGAAATATATCAGGTCATGAAGCCATTGGTTCTAGAGATGAAAGAAGAACTTATTCTTATAATTGGTAAAATTATTTTTACAAAAAGTTCTATTTACCTGTACATCGAATGACTCAAATTAATGTCCTCTACTGTAAAAGAACAGATTTTACATATATTAAGCCCTGGTGTTTTTACTGGTGAGTTGTATCTTTGGCCCTGGAATGTTAAAAGGGTCTCTCGGAGATAGCGGAAATTCCTTCCCCACTTTTTTATCAGGGTTCCTTGTTAGTTAGACAACTCACAAAAAAGTAGTGAATCCTTCACAAATCTCCCATTTCAAAATAAAAAAAAGGAGGGCTTACCGCTCCTCCTACTTCATCAACAACGCGTATACTTCTTGATCTAGTTTCTTGGCCTTCTCAGGATCGTACGTTTTTTCAAAGGTAGGCTCCTGCAAGATGACCATCTTGGAAGAGAAAAAAATCAACAGTAAAATCTTGAATTATGGAAGTCTTCGGGAAGGCACTCGATCAGTACAGGTATTAATAAAATATTGACAAAACAGAAAATTAAAAATATAGTTAGATTATCGGTTAGTCGAATGCAAGGATGCATTCCAAAAGAGCTCTTTATGAATTTCAGAATTTTAATAGGATG